>DATFKJ010000046.1:0-2048 GCA_035268705.1 Roseovarius sp.
GCGACCTGCTTGCGCTCGAGGCTGAATCCATTTTCGGTGGCGGCGTCGGACGCGTCACGGGTGCTGACCGAGCCATAGAGCGCGCCGCTGTCGGAGGCCTGGCGAATCACGATGAACTGCTGACCGTTCAGCTTGTCCGCCATCGCTTCGGCTTCCTTGCGGGTTTCGAGGTTCTGGGCTTCGTACTGCGCCTTGCGGGCTTCGAAATCGGCGATGTTCTGCGCCGAGGCCGAAAGGGCCTTGCCCTGTGGCAACAGATAGTTGCGCGCAAAGCCGGGTTTCACTTCGACGACTTCGCCCATCTGGCCGAGTTTGGTCACGCGTTCAAGAAGGATCACTTGCATCTGATTTCTCCTTATTTCACGGCGTAGGGCAGCAGGGCGAGAAAGCGGGCGCGCTTGATCGCACGGGCCAGCTCACGCTGCTTCTTGGCGGATACGGCGGTGATGCGCGAGGGCACGATCTTGCCGCGTTCGGAGATGTAGCGTTGCAGCAGGCGCGTGTCCTTGTAGTCGATCTTGGGCGCGTTATCACCCGAGAAGGGGCAGACCTTGCGGCGACGGAAAAAGGGTTTTGTAGCCATGGTTTATGTTCCTTTCTTCAGGTGATGGTTCAGCGGCGCTCGCGGCGCTCGCCACGCTCTTCGCGCTTCTGCATCTGGACCGAGGGGCCCTCGGCGTGCTCGTCGACCTTGATGGTCAGGACGCGCATCACGTCGTCATGCAGGCGCATCAGGCGTTCCATCTCCTGCACGGCCGAAGCGGGTGCATCGGTGCGCAGAAAGGCATAATGGCCCTTGCGGTTCTTGTTGATCTTGTAGGCCATCGTCTTGACGCCCCAATACTCGCTATCCACGAGTGTGCCGCCATTGTCGGTCAGCACGGCACCAAAGTGTTCGACAAGGCCTTCGGCTTGCGCGTTGGACAGGTCCTGACGCGCGATCATCACATGCTCATATAGCGGCATGTCAGCTCCATTTCTATCAAGGCGCATTTCATAGGACGGGCATTTTCCCTTTCGCGGCCCATCCACGAGAGACTGCGCGGTAAATAACGAATGCGAAAGGTCGTTAGCTCATACATGGCCGCATGGAATGGCGCAAGCCGATTTCAAGGTCCGTCGCAAGCCCACGGATTGCCGTGTCGGCGCCCCATTTCCGGCGCTTTTCGAGGGCACTTTTTGAAGAGTACGAGCAGAAGGACAAGACCATGGTTGCATTGCCCGATTTCGAACGTGAATTCACCGAGGCCCCGCACAGCTTTCACGAGCCTGCGCATCTGCCCGAACAACGACTGATCCAAATCGAGGCGTACCGGGTGCTGCGCGGAGTGTGCGGCACGGCGTTGATGGCATCGACATTCGGTGTCTGGATCGTGCCGACCGGCGCGGATGATCCGGCGATGATGTTGATCAAACTCTTGTTCTCGCTGTCTCTTTTCTGGGCGGGCATGCTTTGCGTGTTCAGGTCGGATCGCGACAGCGACCTTCCCGAGATTGCGCTCGACACCCGCGCTCGGCAGTTGCGCGTGCTCTATCCTCAGCCCGGCGGGCGCACGGCGCGTGTGATGGTGCATGACCTCGACGACCTGACGGAATTGTCGCTGTGCGACCGGATGCTGACGGCGCGGGACCGCGATGGACGCCAGATCGTGACGCTGGAATTGCACGATGCGCGCACCGAGCAGACCTTGCGCCGTGCGCTGAGCCTTGTCGCCTGACGGCGCTCTACCGGCGATTGTTCGCCAATCCACAGGGGCTGTTTGAATCTGTAGTATTGTGCTTCGCGGCAAGCATGCCAATTTCGATTGTGTCAATTCGACATAATCTGTTTGGAGGTTTCCGTGATGAGACAAACATTGATCGCCGCCGCGCTTGCCTTTGGGGCAACCGGCGCATTCGCCGCCCCCGAAGCCTATACGCTCGACCCGAGTCACAGTCAGGTCGTGTTTTCTTATAACCATCTCGGCTTTTCGACCACCTATGGCATGTTCTCGGGCTTTGAAGGCGAGATCATGTTCGACGCCGAAAATCCGGCGGCCTCTTCGGTC
>DATFKJ010000047.1:0-2078 GCA_035268705.1 Roseovarius sp.
GCTACATGCCGGTGGAAAAGCTGACGGCCGTGTGCAACGATACCGACGCGGCGACAATGATCGCCGCACAGTGAACGAGCGACACCAGCTATGAAGAAGCAGGTGGACGCCAGTTCCTACACCACTTCACGGGACACTACCAACCTGACCCGCGACCCGATTGGCGAAAAACACATGATCGAACGCGCCTTCGGTGTCGGGGCAGGTGTCATAACCGAGGCAATGACGCTGATAGAAGAGCATTTCAAAGCCGTAGCATAAGTGCGCCCAATCGAGGGGCAATTGCGTCATGTATAAAGTTTGCAACAGAGCCATCCATACACTACCCCTCGATGGGCTTGCAGAGGCCTTGGCGTCGGAACGGCTTTTTCTCGAAGGCAATGCAATCGGCGACTGAACCGGGGATTACCACTTGGCGCCCTGCCCACGGGCATAGACATCTTCGTAGCGGATGATGTCATCCTCGCCCAGGTAACTGCCGGTCTGCACTTCGATCAGCTCCATCGGCACCTTGCCGGGGTTCTCCATCCGGTGCACCGCGCCCAGCGGGATATAGACCGACTGGTTTTCACCTACCAGTTTGACCTCGTCATCAATGGTGACCTTCGCGGTCCCGGCCACGACGATCCAATGCTCGGCCCGGTGGACATGGCTTTGCAGGCTCAGCGCCGCGCCGGGAGTGACCACGATGCGCTTGACCTGAAACCGCCCGCCCAGAATGAGGGTTTCGAAAAACCCCCATGGCCGGTGATCCTTGGGGAAGGTGTCGGCCTGCGGAATATCAGCCAGACGCATCGCCTTCACCGCATCGCCCAATTCCGATACCCGCGACCGATCAGCCACAAGCACTGCGTCGGGCATGGCCACCGCCACGATATTCTCAAGCCCTAGCCCCAAAAGCTGCTGACCATCGTTTTCCGAGCGCAGCAGCGACCCCTTGCAGTCGATGGCGCGCACCGGGCCTTGGCAGGCCACCTCGGCGCTATCGGCCTCGGAATGCTGCAACACCGCCTCCCATCCGCCAAGGTCCGACCAGTCGCCCGCATGACGGACTACGGAAAGCGCGTCGAATTTTTCCATTATCGCCAGATCAACGGAGATATCGTCGCACTGCGCCCAAGGGTCCGAAGCCAGCCGCAGGAACCCAAGATCGGCCTGTGCCTGCGTGACGGCGGCGCGCACCTGTTCCAAAATACCCGGGGCGTACCGTTCGAAAGCGGCGATCAGGGTCGCGGCAGAATAAAGGAATATCCCCGAATTCCACAGGAAGCCGCCGTGTTCCAGCATTTCCTGCGCGCGCTCTTGCGAGGGTTTTTCGACAAAACGTTTGAGCGCCAGCGCGCCCTGCATTTCGTCGCTCGCGTCCAGTTCCAGATAACCATAGCCGGTTTCCGGCCTGTCGGGGACAATCCCGAAGGTCACGATGCGGCCCGCTTCGGCGGCGGTGCGCCCGGCCAGCACCGAGGCGCGAAAGGCATCGGCGTCCTTGATGTAGTGATCCGAAGGCGCAGCAAGGATCATCGCCTCGGGGTCGTTTTGCGCCACCACCATCGCCGCCGCCAAAAGCGCGGGCGCGGTATTGCGCCCCTCGGGTTCGATCAGGACCGGGCCGGGATCAATCCCGACATCGCCCAGTTGCTGGGTGACGATGAAACGGAAATCGGAATTGGTGACCACAACCGGGGCGGCGAATTCAGGCCCCGAGAAGCGGCGGGCGGATTGCTGAAACAGGCTGCCGTCGCCGATCATCGGGACGAACTGCTTGGGGTAGCTTTTGCGCGACAGGGGCCAAAGCCGGGTGCCGGACCCGCCACATAAGATAACAGGTGTAATGACACCACCCATGGTATCGCCCTCGTTTCTGCCGTGCAGACAACCGCGCGGCCGTTTCTTCACCAGCCAAAGTCGCTTCAATCCCTATCGCCACACCCTATTCAAAGGGAATGTCCCGCTCGCTGTTGAAACTTGCCTGAGCGGCGCTGCTTGATGGTAGGTTATGCGGCGTCCTTGACTTGGTCAAGTTGGCGGTTTTGACGGTGGTCAAGAAGAGCCTGCTTGAGAATTGGCAACTGCTTGTA
>DATFKJ010000048.1:0-2264 GCA_035268705.1 Roseovarius sp.
CGCATCGCCCGGCCCAACAGGCACACCGAGCGCCCGGCGCGCTTGCCCGCCTCGGCCAGTGTCCTGACCCGCGCCACGTTGCTGGCGAAGGTCGTGCAGACGAACATGCCCTTTGAGGCCTGCACCAGATCGGTGATCGGCTGGCCCACCGTGCTCTCGGATCGCCCGTCGTGGTGGCTGAAGACATTGGTAGAATCGCAAACCAACGCCTTGACACCCGGTTCGGCAAGGCTCGCCCAGAGGTCATGGTCGAACGGCTCGCCCACGATCGGGTTTTCGTCGATCTTGAAATCGCCGGTATGCACGATGCGCCCGCCGGGGCTGTCGATGACAAGGCCCGAACTTTCTGGGATGGAGTGCGAGATCGGAACGAACCCCACGCTGAACGGACCCGCCTTGACCGTCTCGGGCCACGGAGACGCGGTCTTGACCGCCTTTTCCGAATGGCCGTGCTCTTCCATCTTGCGCCGCGTGATATTGGCGGTGAAGGCGCGGGCATGGATCGGCGCGCCCAGGCGATCGTAGTAATGCGCCACGGCGCCGACGTGATCCTCATGGGCATGGGTGATGAACACCGCCTCCAGATCGTTTTTGCGCGCCTCCAGCCAGGAAATATCAGGCAGGATCAGATCGACCCCCGGCGTACCGTCCATATCCGGGAAGGTCACACCCAGATCCACGAGGATCAGCTTCTCCTTGCCCGGTTTGCCATAGCCGTAGACATAGGCATTCATACCAACTTCACCCGCCCCACCGAGGGGCAGGTAGATCAATCTTTCATTCATGGGGCGTCAGCCCTCCTTGTTATGCGCGTGTATCACGGTCAGACCGTGCATTGTCAGATCATCCACGAACCTGTCGAACATGTCCGTACCCTGCTGGAATAACGGTGCCAGCCCACCTGTTGCGATCACCTTCATGGTGCGGCCACGCTCGGCCTTTATCCGCTCACATATCCCATCAATCAGGCCGACATAACCCCAGAAGACGCCCGATTGCATGCAATCCACCGTATTGGTGCCGATCACCCGATCAGGCTTGGTCACGTCGATATGCGGCAAGGCCGCCGCCACCTCATGTAGTGCCTGAAGCGACAGATTCACCCCCGGCGCGATCACGCCGCCGATATAAGCGCCATCATGATCGACCACGTCAAATGTGGTGGCGGTGCCGAAATCCACGATAATCAGATCGCCGCCATAAAGATCATATCCCGCAACCGTGTTGACCAGCCGGTCCGGGCCCACCTGCGTGCCCGCATCCACCCGCACATCCACCGGCAGGCGGCACTCGGGCTTGCCCACCACCAGCGGGCGGCAATTGAAATAGCGGTCAGACAAGACACGCAGGTTGAACACCACCCGCGGCACGGTGGAACTGATCACCACGGCATTGATCTTTGCATTGATCCCGTGATGTGCCAGCAGCGTCTTGAACCAGACGAAATACTGATCGGCGGTGCGCTGATGCTCGGTCGAAGTGCGCAACGTGCACAAAAACCGCGTCCCGTCCCAGATCGAGAACACCGTGTTGGTATTGCCACAATCAATCGCCAGAAGCATGGGGACCGCCCTCCCGCATCAGAAAAACACCTCGGCTGCGGCAATCACCTGCCGCCCCTTTGAGGTCATTAGAACGAGATTGCCCGCCTCGTCCACCGTCTCGAATGTCCCGTGATGGCTGTCGCGCGCGGTGCGCGCGGTGATCGCCTCGCCCAGGCGCGCCGCCCGATCAAGCCAGGCCCGGCGAATGGGCGCGAACCCATAGGTCACGAATTGCGCCTCAAACCGCGCATAGGCCGGGGCCAGAAGGCCCATAAACTCCTCCGGTTCGACCACCACCCCGGTCTCGGACAAAAGCGAGACCGGCCGCAAGGCCCCCTCCTCAACCTCCGCCGGAGCCGGCGCACTACGCAGGTTCACCCCGATCCCGATGGCGAAATGGCTCAGGCTTTGACCCACTCCCGCGCTTTCCAGCAGGATACCCGCCAGCTTGCCGCCATTGAGCAGCACATCATTGGGCCATTTCAGGCTGATCCCCTCGGCACGCCCCGTCGCGGCCACCAGCGCATCATAGAGCGCAAGCGAGGCCACGAAAGACCGCAACGCCACCTTGTCAGGGCTCTCGTTGGGCCGCATCACCAGCGTCGCCGCGAAATTGCCCACCGGGTTGACCCAAGCCCGCCCGCGCCGCCCGCGCGCCGCCGTCTGCTCCAGCGCCAGGATCCATTCAGGGCCGCGCAATCCGGGGGCCAGCCGCGCAGC
>DATFKJ010000049.1:0-5438 GCA_035268705.1 Roseovarius sp.
CCGCACCCCAAGATCCTGCGCGCGCAGGAAAGCCATCTTTCCGAAATCGAAACGGCCACCGCCCTGAACGCCATTCGCCAAGCCATCGAGACCCGCAATGCAGACTTGCTCGGCACCACCCTGATGAATTGGATCGAACCCGGCGAAAGACCGGCGCCCGTGTCTGTCAAAGAATAGCTCAGGCCGGGTAAAGCCCGCCGAACTTTTCGACCAGATAAGCCATCAAGGGCTCGGCCGAAGGCGCTTGCCCGCAGGCCCGCGTGATCACCTCGCGCGGCTCATACAGCCCGCCATGGCGCTGCACGTTCTCACGTAACCACGCAGTGGCCGGGCTCGGGTCGCCCTCGGCCAGATGCTCATCCAAATCCGGCACGTCCTTTTGCAACGCCGCATGCAGACAGCCGGCGTAAACATTACCAAGACTGTAGGTCGGGAAATACCCGAACAGGCCCACCGACCAATGCACATCCTGCAAGACCCCGTTCGAAGCCCGGTCTACCTCATAGCCGAAATCGGCCTTGAACCGGTCATTCCAAGCCGCCTCCAAATCGCGAACCTGCAAATCCCCGGCAATCAGCGCGCGCTCCAACTCGAACCGCAGCATGATGTGCAGGTTGTACTGAACCTCGTCGGCCTCGGTGCGGATATAGCCGCGATGCAACCGGTTCACCGTGGCATAAAACGCCTCTTCATCGGCGACACCGATATCCCCGAACGCCTCCCGCATCCGGCCATACAGGAAGTGGCAAAACGCCCGGCTGCGCCCCAATTGATTCTCGTAAATCCGGCTCTGGCTTTCATGCACCCCCATCGACACGCCCTGCCCCACCGGCGTCATGTGATAAGCCGCATCGACCCCTTGCTCGTAACAGGCATGCCCCACCTCGTGGATCGTCGAATAAAGACAGTTGAATGGATCGGTTTCACTCACCCGCGTGGTGATCCGCACATCATCGCCCGAACCCGAGCTGAACGGATGCACTGCCATGTCAATCCGCCCGCGGTTCAGGTCATACCCAAACCGCTCGGCCAGTTCGCGCGCCAAGGCCACCTGCACCTCGGGCGCGAATTGCCCTGACACCGGCGCGCGCTCGGTGCCCTGCAAGGCGCCCGCGCGCAATTCCACCAAACCGGGGCGCATCTCGTCGAAGATCGCCGCCAGTTCAGCCGCACTCGCCCCCGGCTCATAATCGTCGATCAACGCGTCATAAACATCGCCGCCATCGGCCAGCGCCGCGCCTTGCTCCCGCTTGAGTCGCACCACCTCTTCCAAGGTCGGCGCAAACCCGGCGAAATCATCCTCGGCGCGGGCCGCCGCCCATTGCGCCTGTGACCGACTTGTCAGGCTGGCCAACGCACGGGTCAGGTCCGCCGGCACCCGTGTCAGCCGCTCGAACTGATGCGCAATCAGGCGCAGTTGCGCCGCCCCCGCCTCGTCCGGTGCGCGCGCATCCTCCAGCCACTCGCCAATCCGCGGGTCGGTCTTGCGGGCATGCATCATCGCCTGCATCGCGCCCATCTCCTCGGCGCGCTGCTCCACCGCGCCGCGCGGCATCACGGTTTCCTGATCCCAGGACAAGCGCCCCGCCACCCGGCCCAAGGCCTGCGTTTCGCGCTCATGCGCCATCAATGCGTCATATGCTGTCACCAGTTTACCCTCTCACCGATTGCGCACGCGGATATTGCGCCAAAAAGCGCGCCCGCAGGATCAAAACCCACAACACCACGGCCAGCACCTGATGGACAATCGCAACCTGCCACGCCGCCACATAAAGCACCGTCACAATGCCCAAAAGCACTTGTGCCATAAGCGCGATGAAGGCGGCGTTAAAAGCGGCACGCGTGGCGGCATGGGTGCTGCTGCGGCCCTTCAGCCAAACCACGATCCCAAAAGCCAGCAACAGATACCCCGTCACCCGGTGGATGAACTGCACCAGCCCCGGGTTCTCAAAGAAATTCCGCAGGCCCAATTCCGCAATCCAGAAATCGGGCGGCAAAATCCCCCCGGCCATCAACGGCCAATCGGTATATGTGCGCCCGGCGTCGATGCCCGCCACAAGCGCGCCAATCAGGATTTGCAGAAAGGCAAAATGCAAAAGCCCCGTGCCCAGCCCGAAAAGCTTGGCCTCCCGCGCCCGCCGCGCCTGCATCAACGCGCGTTCTTCGCGCCCCAAAAGCATCGCGTACCACGCGATGAACCCAAGGATGACAAAGGCCAGCCCCAGATGCGTGGCCAAACGGTAACTGGCCACATCCAGCATCTCGCCTTCCAGCCCCGAGGACACCATCCACCAGCCAATCGCGCCCTGCGCGCCGCCCAGAACCCCAAGGAAAAACAACCGCCCGGTCCAGCCCGGTGGAATCTTCCGCGTCACCAAGAAGCCAAAGAAGCCGAAGACCCAAACAAGCCCGATCACCCGGCCCAACTGCCGGTGACCCCATTCCCACCAGTAAATCACCTTGAACTCCGACAGGCTCATGCCCTTGTTCTGCAACTGGTATTCGGGAATGGCGCGATACTTGTCGAACTCGTCTTCCCAGACCTCGGCGCTCATCGGCGGCAGGGCCCCGGTCACGGGTTTCCATTCGGTGATGCTCAAGCCACTGTCGGTCAACCGGGTCAGCCCGCCCACGGCGATCATCACCACGACAAGCGCGAACAAGATCATCAACCACACCCGGATCGCGCCCCGCGCGCCCCGGCGGCCCGCGTCGATCATCCCCCCCTTGGGGGCCTCGCGCTGGACCTCGCCCTCGCCGACCTCTTCGAAAATGCTGCGTTTGCCTGACATGCTCGCCCTCAACCCTTTTGCGCTGGCAACAGTAGTGCGCACCGTATGCCCCTTCAAGCGCGCTCAGTCACCGCGCTCTTTCCAACGGACCATCTGCCGCAGCACCCCATGCAGCATCTGCACATCGGCGCGCGTCAAAGGCATCCGCGACCACATGTTGCGCAGGTTGACCTTCATGCCCTCGGCCTTGTGCTCGGGAAAGAAAAAGCCCGCTTGCCCCAGGCGCTCCTCATAGTGATCGGCAAGCTTTTCGATCTCGATCTGCTCGGCCCAATCGGCCTTGGCCAAATCCACCCGCCGCGCCTCGATCTCGCCCTGCGCGCGCCGCCACTCGTAACCCGTCAGCAAAACGCATTGCGCAAGGTTGAGACTGGGAAACTCCGGGTTCACCGGGACATTGATGATGGCATTGGCGCGGGCGACATCCTCGTTCTCAAGCCCTGCCCGCTCCGGGCCGAACAGCACCGCCACCTTCTCACCCTGCGCGATCCGTTCGGCGGCCTCGGCCATCGCGCCTTCGGGGCTGTAGACCGGCTTGGTCAACCCCCGCGCCCGCGCCGTGGTGGCAAAGACGAAATGACAATCGCCCACCGCCTCGGCCACATCGCCGACAATCTGCGCCTCGTCCAGCAGACGCCCCGCGCCGCTGGCCATGGCCACCGCCTTGGAATTGGGCCAGCCATCGCGCGGTGCCACCACCCGCATACGGTCCAATCCGAAGTTCCACATCGCCCGCGCGGCGGCGCCGATGTTCTCGCCCATCTGCGGGCGCACAAGCACGAAAGCGGGTTGCGGGGTCTCTGTGGGCATCACGGGTCTCCATATCCTGCCGCCTCATACGCAAAGGCACGAAAACTGAAAAGACCCCGGGCTTCTTCTTGGCAAAAATACTTCCGCCGGAGGCACCGATAAAATACCGACGCGATATACAGACAGGCCAGTGAAGGCTACTTTTCGCGCTTCTCCGGCACCGGATCATAGCCGCACTGCCCCCACGGGTTGCAACGGATAATCCGCTTGAAGGCCAGCCATCCCCCCTTGATCCCGCCATGCTTTTCCAACGCCTCAAGCGCATATTGGCTGCATGTCGGCTGATAGCGGCAGTTAAACCCGACCCAAGGCGAGAATATCAGCCGATAGGCCTTGACCGGCCATGACAGGATATGCGCCAAAGGGGTCATTTTCCGTTCGAATGCAATCGTTTGAGGGCAAATCTTAAATCGCCCTTCAGGTCTTCGAAATCGCGCCCGGCCGTGGCCTCCTTGCGCCCGATCAGCACGTAATCCCAGCCCGGTTTACCCTTCACCGGCAAGACCAGCCGCGCCGCCTCGCGCAGCCGCCGCTTGGCGCGGTTGCGCAGCACCGCATTGCCCACTTTCTTGGAACAGGTATAACCCACCCGAATGCTCGGATCGCCATCCCGTCGGTCGCGGGCCTGCACCATCATGGCCTTGGTTCCCTGCCGCCGCGCCCGCGCCGCCAAAAGAAAATCACTGCGGTTTTTCAAGGCCTTGAGACAAACGGAAACCGCCGGGGGCGTATTCCCCGCATCTCTGTCGGGGGCCTCCGGCGGTGTCATGATCCGTAAATCCTGTGGCTGAGGCTTCAGGCGCTCAGCGACTTGCGGCCCCGCGCACGACGCGCGTTCAGGATCTTGCGGCCAGCTTTGGTGGCCATGCGCGCACGAAAGCCATGGCGGCGCTTGCGAACAAGGTTCGAGGGTTGGTAGGTGCGTTTCATCGCTCCGTCTCCGGTCTTGGGTCAAGCCATCCCACAGGAATCGCGGACAGCCCGATATGCATTTCGAAGCTGGTCTATAGAGGCCCCAAAGCCCCAAGTCAAACCCGGCCCGGGTCTTTTGCAACAAAAACCCCACCATTCTGGGGTATTCCTGTTACAAAGCTGTAAAACAGGCTCTTTTTGGCGGCAAATCCATCACCAGTCATCACCCCCGCGTGAGGCCTATAGCCACCACCGTTCTACATGGTCATCTTAGCTGCAACAGAACCCCAGCGGACCGAAGCCATGAATGATATGACCCAAACCGACAAAGCCACCCCATGGCGCCACGCCCCCCTGATCCTGATCCTGCTCGGGGCGGTGATCGGTTTCTTTACCTTGCGCGATTATCTGTCGTTCGAAACATTGCGCGAAAACCGCGAGGCGCTGCTGGCCTTTCGCGATACCCACTATCTTGCGATGGTGGTCGTTTTCATAACCCTCTACTTCGTGATCGTGGCCTTTTCGCTGCCCGGCGCGGCGGTGGCCTCGGTGACCGGCGGGTTTCTCTTTGGGCTTGGCCTTGGCACCACCTTCAACGTGATCGCCGCCTCGCTTGGGGCCTTCGCGATCTTTCTGGCCGCGCGTTGGGGCCTTGGCCGGACACTCGCGGCACGCATGGAGACATCCGAAGGCACCTTGAAACGCATCAAGAATGGCCTGCAAGAACATGAAATCAACGTTCTTTTCCTGATGCGTCTTGTCCCCGCCGTGCCGTTTTTCGTGGCCAACCTCCTGCCCGCGCTCGTGGGGGTCAAGTTTTTCAACTTCGCCTTCACCACCGTTCTTGGCATCATTCCGGGCGCCATCGTCTTTACATGGATCGGGGTGGGTCTGGGCGAGGTCTTCGACCGCGGCGAAAGCCCC
>DATFKJ010000050.1:0-6289 GCA_035268705.1 Roseovarius sp.
CAGAACCGGCAAATCGGTGTTCATAAGCCGCGCCACCACTCGGTAAAGCCCCTGCATCGCAGGCGTGCGCCCGATCAGGGGCAGTTCCTCGGGCCGCTCATCCTCGGGGGCAGGCGCAGGCTGCCGCGCGCCTGCATCCAAGGCGCGCGAGGTGCGCTTCATCAGGTCCGGCAAGTCGAACGGCTTGGGCAGGTAATCGAAGGCCTCCGCCTCCTCCGCCTGAATGGCCGTCATGATGGTGTTCTGCGCCGAGATCACGATCACTGGCAGGCCAGGCCGGTCGGCGGCGATCTTGGGCAGCATCTCAAGCCCATTGCCATCAGGCATCATCACATCGGTGATCACCGCATCGCCCTTGCCCTCGCCCACCCAACGCATCAGCGTGTGCAAGGACGAGGTGGCATGCACCTTGCACCCCGCCCGCGTCAGGGCCTGCGTCAAAACCGTTCGGATCGTGCGGTCGTCATCGGCGACCAATACCGTGCCATCCATCAGCTTTCCTCCAATTCCTTGCCCGCCCGTGGAAGCGAGATGCGAAACACCGTGCGCCCGGGCACCGAGTTGACGGATATCCACCCGTCATGCTCGGAAATGATCTTGGCCGCGAGCGCCAATCCCAGCCCCGTTCCATTCTCACGCCCCGAAACGAAGGGATCGAAAATATCCTCGGCAATCTCCTCGGGCAGGCCAGGGCCATCGTCGATCACCTCGATCTGCAACGGCAGGCTCTTGCCGCCGCCATCGCGCCGCACCCGCAGGCTTTGCTCGTAATAGGAATGCAGGCGGATCACACCGCCCCCCTCGCCCGCTACTTGCGCGGCGTTTTTCAAAAGGTTCTGGATGACCTGCAACAACTGGTCCGGGTCGCCCTGCGCCAAGGGAAGCGAGGGGTCGTAATCCTCGATGATCGTCATATCGGCGGCCACGCCCACGATGGCGGACCGCCGCGCGCGATCCAGCACGTCGTGCAGGTTCACCGCCTGTATCTTGGGCGCGCTGACGTTGCCGAATTGCTCCACCTGCTCCAACAGGCCCACGATCCGGCGGCTTTCGCTGACGATCAAATCGGTCAGTTCCAGATCCTGTGCCTCAAGGTTCA
The DNA here is from genome assembly GCA_035268705.1 of Roseovarius sp. GTDB lineage: Bacteria > Pseudomonadota > Alphaproteobacteria > Rhodobacterales > Rhodobacteraceae > Roseovarius. Next base: position 1,100 of record DATFKJ010000050.1, read on the forward strand.
TCGACAAAAGCTGCGCCGCACCGGTGATCCCGGCCAACGGGTTCTTGATCTCATGGGCCAGCATTTCGGCCATGCCGATGGCCGATTTCGCCGCTGACTTGACCGATTGGCCCTGTGTCACCCGCCCCGCCAATTCCCGCGGGGAAATCAAAAGAAGCATATGCCCCGCTTCCCCGGCCAAGGGCGCGATTTGCAGGTTGCAATGCAATGGTGCCCGATCTCCGGTGCCCACATCCACATCATTGACGAACAAGGGCGCGTCATTCTCCCGTGCCCGCTCGAACGCCTCTTCAAGCGGCGCATCCACGGCCAGCTTGTCCCAAACCGGCTGACCGGCCAGCGCCTTTGACGAGGAATTCAAAAACCCCTCCGCCGCCGGGTTCACCCGTTCGATTCGGTCCAACCCGTCCAGAACCAACGCCGGCACCGGCAGGGAAGACCAGATCGCTTCCTCGCTCATGCCGCCATCCTTTCACCGTCACGAATGGCCTGCGGGATAAGGCGCATGACCTCGGCACTGTCGCGGCTGGTCAAGACCCGCTTGCGCATCTCGACACCGGTTCCCGCCTCATTCAGGTACCACCCCAGATGCTTGCGCGAGACGCGGTTGCCAAGTTCCGGGCCATAAAACCGCAGCATTTCTTCATAGTGTTCGGCCACCATGTCCTCGAAATCTCCGCCCTGCGGCACTTGCGGTGCGGGCGCGCCCCCAAGCTCTGCCGCCACCTGCGCCAAAAGCCATGGCCGGCCCTGCGCGCCGCGCCCGATCATCACGCCATCGGCCCCGCTTTGCTCAAGCGCTCGCTGGGCGGATGCGCCATCAACGATGTCGCCATTGGCAACCACCGGGATGCTCACCGCCTGCTTAACCGCCCGAATGGCCGCCCAATCGGCACGTCCCTTGTAAAACTGGCATCGGGTCCGCCCGTGAATGGTGATCATCTGCACCCCGGCATTTTCCGCACGCTGCGCCAGCTCTGGCGCATTCATCAACCGGTCATCCCATCCCAACCGGGTCTTGAGCGTGACCGGCACGGCAACCGCGCCCACCACCGCTTCGATCAGGCTCAGCGCATGATCGAGGTCTCTCATCAGGGCCGAACCACTGGCCCCCGCGCCGCTACTGCTGGTCACTTTCTTGGCGGGGCACCCCATGTTGATATCAATCAGCCGCGCGCCGTTGCCCTCGATCATCCGCGCGGCTTCAGCCATCCAATGCGCGTCGCGTCCGGCCAATTGCACGGCGGTGTTCTCGACACCAAAGCCGAGTTCGGCCCGTTCCCGAACACCCGGCTTGGCTTGCACCATTTCTTGGCTGGCGACCATTTCACTTACCACCAACCCTGCGCCGAAACGGGCCACGAGATTGCGAAACGGCAAATCGGTGATTCCCGCCAGCGGGGCCAACAGGACCGGGGGTGTCAGATGTCTGTCTGCTATGGGCAGCATCTTGTGCTTAATCCTTGTGCAATGCCTTGTCTCTACGCGTTTACTTCGAATACAACAATGTTTGCGAGGAGTTTCGAACCGAACGATAGGCACATGCCTAATTTTTGAGCGCTAACCTGTGCCATTGCGCTTACCGTAACCTCCGCCTATTTCTTGGGCCATGCAAAGCGCCGCCATCATCGTTGCCGCCGGGCGCGGCACCCGCGCCGGAGGGGACCAGCCTAAGCAATGGCAGCCCCTTGCAGGGCGTCGCTTGATTGATTGGACGGTGGCCGTTTTCCAGGACACGCCAGAGGTCAGCCGCATTGTCGTGGTTCTGCATCCCGACGACCTCGACCGCTATGATCCACCCGCCGGAGTCGACGTCACGACCGGTGGTGCGGAGCGCGCTGACTCGGTACGGCTTGGCCTCGAATATCTCTCTGACACCGGATTTTCCTACGACTCGTACGTTGCCATCCACGATGTGGCGCGAAGTTGTACGAAACCCGCGTATGTTTCGTACGTTTTGCATGAATTATCGCAAGGCCCACAGCGCGCCGTCGCCCCTGCCTTGCCCGTCACCGATGCCCTTTGGATCGGGCAGGAAGGCGAGGTCGCAGGCACCCAAGACCGAAGCGGCCTCTTTCGTGCGCAGACCCCGCAAGCCTTTGTTTTCGGGGATATTTTGGCAGCACACCGCGCGCATGACGGCGCCGCCGCAGATGATGTAGAGGTCGCCCGCGCTGCCGGCATCCCGGTGCGCATCATCGAAGGCTCCGAGGAAAACCTCAAGATCACCCATCCCGGCGACTTTGTCCGCGCTGAAAAAATATTGGAATCTCAAATGGATATACGCCTCGGCAATGGCTATGACGTGCATCGTTTCGGTGATGGGGATCACGTTGTCCTCTGCGGCGTCAGCATCCCGCATGACCGTGGTTTGCAAGGTCACTCCGACGCCGATGTCGGCATGCACGCCCTCACCGACGCCATCTATGGCGCGCTGGCCTTGGGGGACATTGGCCGCCACTTCCCCCCCAGTGACCCGCAATGGCAGGGCGCCGAAAGCCATATCTTCCTACGCCACGCCGTTCAGATGGCGCGCGAAAAGAGATTTGAAATCAGTAATATAGACGTCACTATTATCTGTGAACGCCCGAAAATCGGCCCCTATGCCGAGGCGATGCAGACGGCCCTGTCGCAGATCATCGACGTCGATCCGGACCGCGTGTCCATCAAGGCCACCACCTCCGAGCGCCTTGGTTTTACCGGGCGTGAGGAAGGCATCGCTGCCCAAGCCACCGCCACCTTGGTGAAGACATGACCATAACACATTGTATCGCAACATTTTTCGGGATTGGGCACCTGCGACCGGTGCCGGGCACATGGGGCTCCCTTGCCGCCATCCCGGCGGCTTGGGGCTTGCACCTTCTGGGCGGTCCGATCCTGCTTGGTCTTGGCGTTATTGTATCGTTTGCGTTAGGATGGTGGGCTACTGCTTGGGAAACAAAAGGAAAATCGGATCAAGACCCTTCCGAGATCGTGATTGACGAGGTTGCGGGTCAGTGGCTCGCCTTCCTGCCGGTCTCCATCGGAGCCGCCCATACCGGCGCGGCCCTCACGGCCCTCTGGCCCGGCTGGATCACCGCCTTCATGCTGTTTCGCCTTTTCGATATCTGGAAGCCCGGTCCCGTCGGCTGGGCCGACCGCCGCGGCGATGCGCTTGGTGTCATGCTAGACGATATCATCGCAGGTGTCTTTGCGGCCCTCGGTGTGTTAGTCTTTGCTGGTCTGTCGCATGGAGTTCTTGGGCTTTGATCATACAAGAAATCCTCGATCTCGCCCGCGCTCAGGGCGTGATGATTGCCACCGCCGAATCCTGCACCGGCGGTATGGTGGCGGTGGCCCTGACGGATTTGCCCGGCTCCTCGAAAGTACTTGAACGTGGCTTTGTAACCTATTCAAATGAAGCGAAAAAAGAGCAGCTTGGCGTATCCCCTTATACCCTTGAGGCCCATGGCGCGGTGTCGGAACAGACCGCCCGTGAAATGGCCAATGGTGCCCTGCGGCATTCTCATGCCAACCTTGCTGTCTCGGTCACTGGCATCGCCGGTCCCGGTGGCTCTGATCACAAACCAGAAGGCCGCGTGTGCTTTGGCCTTGCCCGCGACGGGTTGAAAACCTTCACGGAGACCAAGGAATTCCGCGCCCAAGGCCGTGCCGAAGTGCGCCGTCAGTCGCGCGATCATGCCCTTGCCCTGCTTCATCGCGCGCTGACCTGATGATGCTGAAATAACGCGCAAACGCCTGAAACGCCGCCCATTAATGCAGCAACGGGCGAACTGCCTGCCGTTTCACCGTTCTGCCGCCCATTTTTGCGCAATCAATCCGTTTTCTGTTGGCAACCGCCAGCTCATGGGACGCTTTGTCGGGTGCTAACCGTCGCTCTGGTCTACATCTGCCGCACGATCGTTCCCTCTTGCGCTTTATGAGGAGACCGAACACAACGGTCGCGACATCGAACGGCATGGCGAACGCGCCTAATATTACGCCAGTTAAAGTTCAACTTGGCCCAGCATCAACTCCGAAAGGGCGTCCAGATCGGGTGCCTTTCCCGCTTGGACCGCATCCCAAAGCTGCACTTCTGGCGCCCCGATCAGGGCGCGCCCCTTACGGCGCAGCGCTTGCCATTTCTGCGCCGTGTCTTGTGCGGCCATCAAATCATGATGCCCCTCAAGGCGTCCGCCATCAGCCAAGATCAAGGTCACACGGCTTGCAGTCTCGGTCAAACCGTCATCGGCCCTGACACAGACCTTGTCGCGGAATGCCACAAGTGCGGCATCCTGCGCGCAGGTATCCGAGAAATTGCCGATATCGGCGGTGTTCCAGCCATGCAGCACCATGCCCGCCACATGGGCATAAGAAAACTTGGCGCCAAGCCCGGTATCCGGTGCGGGTTGGTTGCAAACGCTCAACCACCTTGGGTGCGTGGTGATCTCTACCCGCTCGACGCGCTCAGGGCTGGCGTCCAAGGCGCTCAAGGCTTCGATCATCGCGTGCAACCCGTGGCAGCAGGCATGTAGCTTGTGCGACACCTCGGCCATCTTCCAAATGTCACCCAACCCGTCCCATGCCATGGCCTGCGCCTCGCCTGCATGGGTCGGGCCGAAGCCCTGCGGCCCATCCAGCGCCTCGGGGTTCGAAACGAACCCACGCCCCGCAAGGTCGGCGCAGATGACACCACATTCGGCGGCAAGCCCGGCGTTCATTGGTTTACCCATGGTGCCAAACTGGGATTTGAGTCCCGCAGCACGGGTGGCGGCAAGCCCAAGGGCATGAGCCACCTGCCCCACATCGAGCCCACGCAAACGCGCCACGGCGGCCGTAGCCCCAAAAGCCCCTGCCGTGGCCGTCTGGTGAAACCCCGCCTGATAGTGCGCGCGACCCAACCAGAGGCCGACACGCGTCGCCACTTCGAAGCCGATGCAAGCGGCATCGAGGACTGCGGCCCCGGTCTCGGGCTCACAGGCCATTGCCGCAGGCAAGACACCTACGGACAAATGCCCGATATGGGCAAAATGCGTATCGTCATAATCCAATGCGTGCGAAACCGTGCCATTCGCCAATGCTGCCGCCCGTGCCGGAACATGACCACCGCCGAACAACGTCGCCTGCGCCGTGCCTCCGTCTGCCATGGCTTGCGCCCGCATGATCCGGGCCACGGGCTCGGACGCACCAGCCATTCCGCAGGCCATCCAG
>DATFKJ010000051.1:0-3078 GCA_035268705.1 Roseovarius sp.
AAGCGCGCAAGAGGCCGCCAGCCGCGCCCGCGCCGAGGCCGTGGCGGCGGCAGTGGCCGAGGCACAAGAAGACGACACCGAGCCGCAACAGGCCGACCCCTTCGCCAACGCCACGCCACAGGCGGTCGCCGCGTCGCTCAAGCCCAATTCGCGCCCGCGCAACTTCGGGCGGATCGTCAAGCAGGCCGAAAGCCGCGCCGCCGCGCAGCCGGTCAGCGCCTCGCAACGCATCGCGCCAAGCGCGCCGACCACCACCACGGTGGCCCGTGCCGCAACCGAGCGTAATCAGGTGAACCTGCGACAGGTGAACCTCATCGGCGTTTACGGCACACCCTCGAACCGCCGCGCCCTCGTGCGTCTGTCCAATGGGCGCTACAAGAAGGTCAAAGTCGGTGACCGCCTTGACCGGGGCCGTGTCACCGCCATCGGCGACAGCCAGTTGCGCTACAATAAAGGTGGGCGCAACGTGGTGCTGCGCATGCCGCGCGGCTGATCCGCGCCGCCAGAACCGCACGCAAAACAAGCAGGGCCACAACAGCTTGGTTACGGCGCCAAGCAAGCCCCTTGTTCCCATGCGCGGCTTGCCCCATACCCATAAGCACACAACACCCGGAGCGCGCCAATGGAAGGCTTCCTCTTCCAAGCCACGATTTACCTTGCCGCGGCGGTGATCGCCGTGCCTTTGGCCGCGCGCCTTGGGCTTGGTTCGGTGCTGGGCTATCTGGCCGCAGGGATCGTGATCGGCCCGATCCTCGGACTTGTCGGCGGGCACGAGACCGAAGAACTCAAACACTTCGCCGAATTCGGCGTGGTGATGATGCTCTTCCTCATCGGGCTGGAGCTTGAACCCCGCGCATTATGGGACATGCGGCACAGGCTTGTGGGCCTGGGCGGCCTGCAAATCACCCTGACAACGCTCGCCGTGATGCTGGGCAGCATGGCCTTGGGGCAACCTTGGTCGATCTCGCTGGCCATCGGGCTTGTCTTTGCCCTGTCATCAACCGCCATCGTCCTGCAAACCCTTTCGGAAAAAGGCTTGATGCAAACCGGCGGCGGGCGCTCGGCCTTCTCGGTGCTGCTGACGCAGGATATCGCGGTGATTCCGATGCTGGCCCTGTTGCCGTTGCTGGCGCTTCCGAAACCGCCCGATATGGTGCTGTCGGACGCGCTGAACCGGATGGGTGATGCCGGACAAGGCGCCGATCAGGGCGCCCACGCTGCCGCCACCTCCTTCGTGCAAAGCCTGCCGGGGTGGGGTGTGACCCTGCTCACCCTCGGGGCCGTGGCCGCCATTATCCTGACCGGCATTTACCTCACGCGCCCGGTCTTTCGCTTCATCCATGCCGCCCGCCTGCGCGAGATGTATACCGCCCTCGCCCTGCTGATCGTCGTGGGTATCGCCTATTTGATGAACCTCGTGGGCCTGTCGCCCGCGCTTGGGGCCTTCCTTGCCGGTGTGGTCCTTGCCAACTCGGAATTCCGGCATGAGCTGGAAAGCGATATCGAACCGTTCAAGGGGCTTCTTCTGGGCCTGTTTTTCATCACCGTGGGCGCGGGCATCAACTTTGCCATCCTCGCGCGGGATTTCTTTGCGGTGATCGGCCTTGCGCTTGCGGTGATCCTGATCAAGGGGGTGATCCTTTACCTTCTGGGCCGCGCCTTCGGCCTGCGCGAGCGCAACCTGTGGCTTTTCACCCTGTCGCTGGCACAGGCCGGTGAATTCGGCTTTGTCCTCATCAACTTCTCGGGGCAGCAAAACGTCATCCCGCCCGCGATGAACGAGATGCTGCTTCTGGTGGTGGCGCTGACCATGCTCATCACGCCGCTGCTTTTCATCCTCTACGATTGGCTTTCGGGCCACATGGAAGACGCGACCGAGCCACAAGAACCCGACAAGATCGACGATCAGGCCCCGGTCATCATCGCCGGCATCGGTCGTTTCGGCCAGATCGTCAATCGCCTCGTGCGGTCTTCGGGGTTCAATACCGTCGTGCTTGACCATGACCTTGGCGCGATTCAGCGGATGCGCCAATTCGGCGTCAAAGGCTTCTTCGGCGATCCCACCCGCCCCGAGCTTCTGCATGCCGCCGGTCTGGGGGAGGCCAAGGTGCTGGTCGCCGCCCTCGACAGCCCCGAACAGATTACCAAGCTGGTGGCCTTTGCCCGCCGCGAACGCCCCGACCTGCATATCATCGCCCGCGCCCGCGACCGCACCCATGTGTTCCGCCTTTACAAGGCCGGGGCCGACGACATCGTGCGCGAGGTGTTCGACAGTTCCCTGCGTGCCGGGCGCTACGTGCTTGAGAACATGGGGCTGACCCAGTTCGAGGCCGCCGAACTGGAGCAGACCTTCTACAAGCATGACCGCCAATCGGTGCGTGAACTGGCCGCGCTATGGGATCCCGATGTTCCCACTATCGAGAACTCCGCCTACATCGCCCGCGCCAAGGAACTGGAGCGTGACTTGCAGACCATGCTCTTGTCGCAACTCGAAGACACCGCCGAGTCCGATGCGAAAGAAGCGGGCGAGTAACGCGCCGGCGCGAGTTGCAGCCTTGGGACGGGTGTCAGCCGTCAGACACCCCTGCCTCGGCAAAGGTCGACATGCCGGAATGACAGGCCAAGGCACCTTTCAGGATATTGATCGCCAAGGTCGCGCCCGAGCCTTCACCAAGCCGCATTCCAAGCGCCAGAAGCGGCGATTTGTGAAGGCTGTTCAACAGTTTTTCATGCGCGACCTCAGCACTGAGATGCCCCGCAACCGCGTGATCCAAGGCCCCCTTTTGCGCCACCTCAAGGCAGGCCGCCGCCGCCGAACAGATGAACCCGTCCAAAACCAAAGGGATACGCAGGGTCCGCGCACGCGCCATGGCCCCGGCCATGGCCGCCAATTCGCGCCCTCCAAGGCAGCGCAATGCCTCCAACCCATTGGATTTACTGCCTGAATTTACCTCGACCGCACGGGCGACGACCTCAGCCTTGTGCTGCAATGCCGCGCCCTCGACGCCCGTGCCGCGCCCGGTCCAATCCCCGGCTGCGCCGCCGAAGAGCGCCAAGGCAATCGCCGAGGCGGCCGTG
>DATFKJ010000052.1:0-13000 GCA_035268705.1 Roseovarius sp.
CGGCCCCGCGCCAGCCATAGATCGACTGGTCGTCATCGCCCACACAACAGATGTTCTTGTGCCCCCCGGCCAGAAGCCGCAGCCAGAGGTATTGGGCGACGATGGTATCCTGATACTCGTCCACCAAGATATAGCGGAACCAGCGTTGGTATTGCGCGAGGATATCCTCGTGGGTCTGGAAAATGGTGACCATGTGCAACAACAGGTCACCAAAATCCACGGCGTTCAATTCCCGCAGGCGGGTCTGGTACTGCTTGTAAAGCACCACGCCCTTGCCATCAAAGGCACTCGCCTCACTCGCTGGCACATTGTCCGGCGTCCACGCCCGGTTTTTCCAATTGTCGATGACCCCAGCCAGCATCCGCGCGGGCCAGCGTTTGTCGTCAATCCCCGCCGCTTGGATCAACTGCTTCATAAGCCGGATCTGATCGTCGGTATCCAGAATGGTGAAGTTCGATTTCAACTCCACCAGTTCCGCATGTCGCCGCAGCAGCTTCACACAGATCGAATGGAAAGTCCCCAGCCACGGCATCCCCTCCACCGCCTCGCCCAGCGTCCGGCCCACGCGCATCTTCATCTCGCGCGCCGCCTTGTTGGTGAAGGTCACCGCCAAAATCTCATTGGGCCGCGCCGTGCCGGTGTTGAGCAAATGCACGATCCGGGAGGTCAGGGCCTTGGTCTTGCCCGTCCCCGCCCCCGCCAGCATCAGTACAGGCCCCTGCAAGGCCTCCACCGCCGCACGCTGCTCGGGGTTGAGGTCATCAAGATAAGGCATCGGCCGCGCCGCCATGGCCCGCGCCGCAAGACCCGCCCCTTCAAAGGCGTCGGATTCGTCAAAACTGCTCATGGGCTGAAGATAGCGCGGGTTAAATATGAGTTAAAGAGAATGTTCAGGGAATGTTCTCTGCATTCTAGAAAATTAACCTGCGTGCGCCCTTGCCGCGACATCGGCGGGCCGCGGCGCGGCGAGCCTCCTTTTAGCTTTCGTGCTTTATCCCTACCACTGGCGCGCAACCATCAAGCCTTGCGCGAAGGCCAACCCAATCACCGGGCCGTGGGGGCGGCCCGCCGATGGCGCGGCGGCGCTTTGCGCCTTGTGTCCGCGCCACACTCATTCATCTTTTCGCCGGGCATGCCCCGGGCCGCGCCCCGCTGCGTGACAGGCGTTTGCCTGCAAACGCCCATCCAGGGTCGGACGCATCCCTCTTCTTTATCATGCCACTAGACAATTCCCCCCAAACCCGCACAACTACCGCCATGAGCCTTGACGCCAAATACCCCGCCCTCTCCGATCTGCGTGCCCATGCCATGCGGCGCATCCCCCGCTTCGTCTGGGAATACCTCGACAGTGCGACCGGAACCGAGGCCACCCAAGCCCGCAACCGCGCGGAACTCGACAAGGTCACGCTTCTGCCCTCCATCCTGCATGGCGAGGTGACCTCCGACCTTTCGGCAAACCTGATGGGCCAAACCTACCCCCTGCCCTTCGGCATCGCCCCCGTGGGCATGTCGGGAATGGTCTGGCCCGGTGCCGAAAGCATGCTCGCCCGCGCCGCCGCCAAGGCCGATATTCCCTATGGCCTCTCGACCGTGGCCAGCCAAACCCCCGAAGACCTCTCGGGCGACATCGGCCAACACGCCTGGTTCCAGATGTACCCACCTCGCGACCCCGAGATTCGCCAAAACATGATGGACCGTGCCAAGCGCGCCGGGTTTTCCACCCTGATCCTCACCGTCGATGTGCCGATCCCCAGCCGCCGGGAACGGCAGGTGCGCTCGGGGCTGACTCAACCCCCGCGCCTCACCCCGCGCCTTCTGGCACAGGTGGCACGCTGTCCGGCATGGGCCATGGGTATGGCGCAGCGCGGCATGCCGCGCATGCGCCTGATCGACGAATATGCCGGGAAAACCTCGGGCCTGCCCTCCAACAAGCACGCCGGTTACCTGCTGCGCACCGCGCCCGACTGGGATTACCTGCGCTGGCTGCGCGAGGCCTGGGATGGCCCCTTAGTCGTCAAGGGCGTGCTTTCTGCCGCTGACGCCAAGGCGCTTGAGGCCGAAGGCGTCGATGCCATCTGGATTTCCAATCACGCCGGACGACAGTTCGATGCCGCCCCCGCCACAATCGAAGTGCTGCCCGCCATTCGGGCGGCCACCACTTTGCCGGTGATCCTTGACGGCGGGGTCGAGACGGGCCTCGACATCCTGCGTGCCTTCGCCCTCGGCGCCGATTTCGTGATGATGGGCCGCGCGTGGCACTATGCGCTTGGGGCCTTGGGCGAAGACGGCCCCGCGCACCTTGCCCATATCCTCGGCCAAGACCTGATCGCCAACATGGGCCAATTGGGCCTGACGCGGCTGGCAGAGGCACGGCAAAGACTGATCGCGCAGGGCTGACCCACGACGCCCAACCGAAATCTTCAAAGACACCTCTGCAAAACGGGGGGCTTCGCAAGTGAACGGTTTCGCATCGGATGGGGCTTGATGCAGACGGCAGGGATCGGCGCGGGTTCGGTCAGCGCCTTCTCTTCCCCCGCAGGTAAAAGCGCCACAATGCGATTCCAGTCCATCAGCGCCTCGACCTCATCCAGAGCGCAAAGCGCCGGGTGGTCGCACACCTCCTACAAAGCAAACAAGTCGGGCTGGATCGAAAAGCTCTGTCTCATGCCAAATCATACCCCACGCAACCATCTCAGGGCTTCCCAAGAGCTTCGCTGAGGTCTCTCAACAGATTTCGGCAGCCCCGATCATTCAATCAATTCACATCAAACAAAAAACGCGGCCCCCTTTCGGGTGCCGCGCCAAATCTCACGTCGCAAACTGGCGCTTAGGCCAGTGCGAGGTTCGTCGCGCTTTCGCGGCCATCACGGCCCGCTTCCACGTCGTAGGTCACTTTCTGGTCGTCGGCCAGACCGGTCAGGCCCGAGCGCTCAACGGCGGAAATGTGAACGAATACGTCCTTGCCACCGGTTTCCGGTGCAATAAAGCCGAAACCTTTGGTGGTGTTGAACCATTTTACAGTGCCATTGGCCATCTGTCATTTTCCTTATCATATATGCCGCTCGCAACATGCAGCGGCCCGGCGAAGCGCGTCTGGATCGAATGACTGCGTGCCGGTGAAGGAAAACAGAAAGGTCGATAGAAGGTCTTAGCCCGCCCTATGTGACGGATCACAGACCACAAAGCAAGACAAAATTTGTGCCACCCAAGGCATGGCGGATTTGCGCCCAAACCTCAGAAATCAAAGATGTCTTCGAGAAAATCACCGATCCCGCCACGCTTCTTGCGCTTGTCGCCCCGGCTGTCTCGCGATGCACGGGGCTCTCTCGAAGGCTCCGCACCGTCTGAGCGGTTAATGATCTTGTCCAACTCGCCCCGGTCTAACCAAACACCACGGCATTTCGGGCAATAATCAATCTCAACACCAGAGCGGTCGGTGATCACAAGTTCTTCGCCATCTACAGGGCAATGCATCGGGGGTCTCCTTTTTCATCCAATACAAGATGAGATGGGGGTACCCCCGGGCTTTTCAATCCCTCATGACGGGTCAGACACAGTCAGGCCCAGCATCCGCCACGCGGTCATCCCGCCACGGTAGTAGTGGATTTTCTCGGCCGGGAAGCCCGCCTCGATCATCCGCCGCGCCGCTGCGGGCGATTGCCCACACCACGGCCCGTTGCAATAAAGCGCGACCGTCTTCACATCGTCACCCTCGCAGATGAAGCCCTCGAAGTCCGGCTCGCAACCCAATTCGCCCAAACGGTCGGGCGCCTCGGTGTAAGGCACGTTCACCGCCCCGGGGATGGCCCCGGTGGCAAAATCACGCGGAATGCGCCCGTCGATCACAACCACCTCCGGGTCTTGCAGGAACTCCAGCATTTCCAACTCGCCAATCGGCGTGACACCCGGCGCGGGCACCATTGGCTGAATACAGAAATTCGGACAGGGCCGCGAGGTCCGCGCCCATTCGCCCTCAAGCATGTTGTCGCTATCCTGAATCCGGCTGATCTCAACCGGCCCGTCAGGTGTCTCAACCGTGACCGACATCATGTCGGGCCGGATGTTCACCGCCTCCTGCGCCGTGGCCGCCCCGGCCATCAGCGCAAGCATCATTGCAACAAGTCGTGTCATATTACCTCCCTTTCGACTTAACTTAACGGATCACATGCACCGCGCAATTGGCATGCCGCACAACCTGCGCCGCCGTACTGCCCAAAAGCAGATCAGCCATGCCGGGCCGGTGACTCGCCATCACGATGCAATCCACACCGTTCGCCTCGGCATAATCCAGAATGGTACGCCCCGAGTGGCCGTCCACCACCTCAGAGCGGCCCTTGGGGACACTGCCCGCCATCTCGCGCAATTCCGTTTCAATGGCCGCACGGCTTTCGGTCAGATAATCCTGCGGCACATAGGAAATGGCATAGCCGGGGATTTGCTCCATGACGTGGATCAGTACGATCTCGGCCTCGTCCCCCGCAAGCCGGGCCGCCACCTCAAGCGCGCCCGCCGAATCGCGGTCATTGTCGAAGGAAATAGGCACCAGAATTTTCTTGTACATCTCAGGGGTCCTCTCTTGTTGCAATGGCCCATGGTGACATTTTGCTGCCCCCCGGGCCTTGATCGACATCAGAAATAAATCACTGCTCCGCCGCGGCCTCCATTTGGCGCACGATTTCAGCCGCCCACTCACCGATCACCGGCAACATTTCAATCTGGCTGATCGACCACACCAGAAACGACAGCAGCACCGAAGCGCCCAGTACCGTTCCAAGGCCAAAGGCCGCACCACGCAAGAAATTGAACCACAAAAGCTTGGGCAGGGAATTGTGCAGCCGAACAAAGCGATGCTTGTTGAGCCGCCCAACCTCGCGCCGAAGTCCGGCAACCTCTTCACGCAGGTCCGCCGCGTCAGGCTCAGTCGAAACAGGCTGCGACGTCATACATCACCGGTTCGAAACTCTTGCACAACTCGTTGATCCGCCGATTGCGCCGGCGCATCTCCTCACTGCGCAACATGGCTTGAAAATCATCGCGCTTTTCCCATTGCGAGTAATTGGCAATCCGGGTCTGCGCATCGTTCACATGAAGGCCCGCCGCGATAAATCCGGGCTGTTTCGAAATGAACTCCTCGTAGGCCGCCGTCAGTTCATCCAAAAGATCCTGACAGGTGCCCGGCGTCATCTCGAAGGTGGTGATTACCGTTTGGTAATCATTGGCTGACGTGATCTTGGGCATGACACACCTCCTGACATCAGCCTAACAGCTTGTCCGCCCTGCGCAATGCCCACGGTTTGCCCCGAATTGTCCCAAGATATCCACAAATCTGCCCCAGTCACCCACTACTCCACGTTGAAAAGCCCCCTTCGAGGGACAGACAAGGCAGGAAAAGACACATGACATGCATTACCAGGATTGATTGTGACTCCGCGACCCCGATGCCCGAATTGGCGCTTGGTCAGGTGACCCAAGAATGGCATGCGGCGCTGAATGTGGCCAAGGCGTCCGGCAAATCGCTGACAGATGTTTCGGCCAATGATCCCAATGCCCCCGATGGACTGTCCGATGTCTCCGCAGAGCCCCGTCTTGGCCTCCCCGAAGGAACGCTGATCGACACTCTGGCCGGACAAAAGCCCATTGAGGCGCTGAAGCCACGCGACATTCTGCGAACAGGTGGCGGAGGTTTCCGCCCCGTGCGGCATATCCTGCGCATCGACCGCGATAAGGCGACCCGCCACGCGATGATCCGCATCAAGGCCGGGGCGTTTGGCCCGAACTTGCCATCACGAAACACACGCCTGCCGCGGGATCAGAAGATTCTCGTGCGCTCCAAGATCGCACAGCGCATGTTTGGCCAAGGTGGCGCCCTCGTGGCCGCTCATGTGCTAACCCATTTGCCCGATGTCGCCCTCGCCAAGTCAAAGCACTGCCCCGGGTCTCTATACCTGCTGCTGCTGGACGAGCAGGACACGATCCTTGCCAACGGCATCCCTACGGAATCGCTCGCGCCCTGCGCGGCCAATTTGACTGTCATTCCGGCCCATCTGCGCAAAGCTCTCACCCGGCTCTATCCCGGCTTTTCGCAAGATGAAACCACGGCCGGCCTGCAATGGCGCTTGCCCAAGACCAAAAGGCAAAAGCGTTTGATTAAACGGCACGCGAAATCCGGCGCTCCCCTGATTGGCACCCCCGATAAGGAAACCGAGGCGGAAACAGCGTGATTGGCGCCATACGTTAACGTCCGGTTTACCCCGATTAAGCAATGGTAAGCGCAGGAGGCCCCGATGCCACGCGCCCTTGCCTTGCTGATCCTGTTCTGCCTGACAGCGCCCGGCGCACTGGCCGGGCCATGGCCCCGTGCCAAAGGTGAAGCCTTCCTGTCTTTTGCCATCGAATACAGCGACCGGCGCGACTATGGCAGCCTTTATGCCGAATACGGCCTCACGGAAAACCTCACCCTCGGACTGGATCTTGGCGCCACCACAAGTGATGCCAAAAAAGCAATCGCCTTCGCCCGTTGGCCCGTGGGCGACAATGCCGGCCCCTTGCGCATGGCGGTCCAACTCGGGGTCGGCTATGCCGAACGCTGGCGCACGCCGCCCTTCAAACTGGTCGTCAAGGGCGGCGGGCCCTTGCCGCCCCTGCCCGGCCCTCGGCCCAAGATGCGCCCAGTTCTGCAAACCGGCTTTTCGGTGGGGCGCGGTCTGAAACTTCTCGGACACAACGGTTGGATCACCCTCGACACCCGCGCCGAGATGGATGAGGCATTCGCAAGCCATTACGCAGCCGACGCAACCCTCGGCCTCACGGCGCCCAAAGGACACATGCTCATCATGCAATTGCAAACCGGGGCAACGGACACAGGAGAGTCATGGGCGAAACTGGCCCCCTCCTATGTCCTCGAACTCTCTGACACGCAGCATCTCGAAATGGGCCTCGTCGCAGGGCTGGCGGGCGACACCGATGTCGCCGCCCGCCTCGGCCTGTGGCAGAGGTTCTAGAACGGATCGTCGATCCGCACCCGCATCACCACCGCCCCTTCCACAGGCGTTCCCCACCGCAGGCGAAGTTGGTCCCGGTCCGGGCCATGCTTTGCAATGATGTATGGCACGCCGTAATGTTCAGTACCCCCGGCGTCGCGCACCGGCCCCGAATGGGTCAGAGACTCAACCGTCTGCGCCCAGGCGTTGAACGGCAGCTTGTCGTCCACATCCACGATCCAGCTTTCCTGCGGCGTTGCTTCATCGTGGCGTATGGTGACCGGGCTGGAAACCGGGGTCTGCACCTGATTGAACATGTTGCCGTCAAAGGTGATATCGGAAAACCTGTTGTAATCGAGATCCGCAAAAGACGTATCCACCGCCTCAACCCGGTCAATCTCGCCGCCGACGACGCGAAAATTGTTCCCCGTCACCGTCAGGCCATTGATATAATGCCCCGGCCCATAAGGCTTGATAACGATATAGTTGAACCACGGCGCGACGTGGGTGCTCATGAAGACATTGCCGGTGATACTCAGCGAACTGAAGGAAAACTCACTGGAGAAATCCGGCGCCTTGTCATGCTCATTGGCCCATTCGATGAAACTGTTGTCGATGTAGTTGCCGGTGATGGTGCCCCGGTTATTGGTCCGCGTCAGGACAAGCCCCGCGGTGCGCGGCGAATCCTGCAAACTGTCGCCCTGAAACCAATGGTTGCCCATCACGATGCTCGACGAGCCGCCCAAAACCGCGAAATGCCGGAAAAACGTCGCCCGGTTGTTGCGCAGCTTGACGTCATTGGCATTGGCATTGATCGCAACCGAGGTCCGATCAACTGCCGCCAAAGGCCCTTCGTCCGACAGGAACTGGCAACGGTCCACCAACATGCCCTGATCACCTTCCCCATGGCTGGTGATGGCGCGGTCCTTGGGACGTGTGAAAAAGCAATCGCGGAAAGCCATGGCACCGGCGCGCGGCGGCAACAAGACCGCGCTGCATTCGCCCCGGCACTGCAATTCCACATCCGACAGGGCAAACTTGCCAAGGTCTTCGAAACCGCTGAAATCAAGGATGTACTTGAACCGGCGGAAGGTGAACACCTGCGTGCCATCGGCATCGTAGAGTGGCGCGCTCAGGGTGATCTCCTGTGCCGCCACGTTCTTGGACCGCACATAAACCTCGCGCCCCACGCCCGCACCTTCGATCAGGGCGCCCACCGGCACATTGGCCACATTGACCACACCTGTCAGGGTTTTGGCGTCGTCCACGCTATAGGTCGCCTGTGACGTCACCACCTCGGTATCCCAAACCGGCCCCGGTTGCATGGACAACTGCCCGTTTCGCACGACGCGCCGCTGCGAATAGAAATCCCGGTTGTTAACGGCAGCCTGCATGTCAATCGGCGCGCTTACCTCGATCAACCGACCGCCCAGATCAAGCGACTCGTGCCCGGCGTTGTTCAAAAGCGCCTGAAACGCCTTCTTGAAGGCCAACTCACCATCGCCGAACGCGTCGATATAGGCAGGAAGGTCGTAATTGCGGGTCAGCGACAGCATCTTGTCCTCGGGCATCGTCACCGTGCCCTCAAACCGCACGCGGCTTTGGAACGTCACGCTCTCGGCCAGATGATACACTCCCGCAGGCACCAGAACCTCGCGCCCATTGGCCGCCGCATCGGCGGCCTCGAAGGCGGTGGAATCATCCGTGCTGCCATCGCCCAGCGCCCCGAAGTCGCGAACATCCACAACGCTGATCATGTCACGCAGGAAGTAGCCCGTGACATCCTCGACCTCGATATCGTCGATCCGCACCACGCCGCCATTGGAGCCTGTCAGATCCAGCCCCACATGGGCATAAATCGGCTCGGACCCCCAGACCATGTCCACACCGCCACGCGCCCCACTGCCGATGATCGCACGCACCTCGACGACCTCACCATACTGCGACAAGCTCACCGCCGGGCCAGCCTCGGTCAGGCCAGCCACATGGGCGTTGCCCGCCCCACCGGGCCAGGCCGCGATCCGTACATCCGGCAAGGCCCCGCTTATCGCCTTCACGCGCGCGCGCACCTGAATATAGCAGCCCGGCAAGATGGGCGTCTCTCCCATGTACCGAAGCTGCTGGACCGATTGCGTCTTGCTCAACTCCAACGCCGCGCCGAAATCCTGATCTGCCGGCACGAATGCCGCGTTTGCCGCGTTTTGATAGGTGTCCGATCCGGGCGTTCCATCGCCGCTCGACCACACGTCAAGCCCCGCCGCAAAGCTGGTCGGCATGAAACTCACCCCGTCGGTGATTGCCTTGTTCATCGCTAAATCCCTTTGTTGCGCCGCCGGGCCGGCCCACTTGGGCGCAGACCGGCTCTGCCTTTGCCTTTGGGCCAACGCCCAGCCAAAGGAGGTATCTACAAAGGATTAACGTGGTCCGACCCCACCGTGACGGTGCCCCGTCGCAGCGTTTTGGAAAGGGGGCTCCGCCCCCGACCTTGAAACCCCGGGGGTTTCAAGGCCTCCCCCGGGAAATTTGAGAAAAGAAGAAAGCCTCAGACAGCACCGGCTGGCGCGCGTAGACGTACACCATCAATCTTCCACCCGGCCTCGCCTTCGATCATTTCATAGTCGAGGATGTGCAAAGCCCCCTGCCCGTCGCGGATCATCACCGGCTGATAGAACCGCCCGGCTTGTTCGTCGATTTCGAGAAACCGCACGTCTTCAGGCCGCCAAACCATCGGATAGCCCTGCTGCACCATCTCACCAAAGCGATCCGGGGTGCGAAACATCTGTTGAATGGTCGGGCTGGCATGGGTGAAAGCCTGTTCGAAGTCATCGCGCTCGAACGCGGCGATCTGATCCTTGATGACCGTGCGAATGGCCGAGGGGTCGGCCAAGGCCGGGCCGGTCAAACCAAGACCGACGAAAAGGATGGCAAAAGCTCTGCGCATGGGGCACCTCCACGTAGAAAGGTAGTTCACCGCGCGCGCCGATCAAATCGCCGCTATTCCACCTTGGCTTCAAGCCCCCGGATATAGGCCACCAGATCCGCCACAGGCTGCGTTGTCATGATCTTCTCACCGCTGGACAATTCAAGCGTTACGCCCTTGCCATAATCGAAAAACGTCCCATAAACCGGCATCGGGCTGCCATGCGCCACCAAGGGGTCGCGCCCGTCTATCCGCTTGACCACCCGTTCGAGGGGAAACGCCCCATCGTTGTCAGCACTCATCGCCGTCAGGTCCGTGGGCGCAAGGGTCAGCACCGCGCGCATCGGCCCGTGGCCGGTGCCTTCAATCCCGTGGCAACTGGCGCAATAGCGCTCGTATTCCGCCTGCCCCGGGCTTTCGGCCATGGCGGCCCCACTCAGGGTCATCCCCCCCAGCATGCCGCAAATAACTGCTTTCCACATTTGTTGGCCCTCCTTCGATGGCGCGCGGACTCAGCCGCGCTGCAAGGTCTCAAGATACTGCGCAAGTTCCAAAAGGGCGCGCGGCGTTTCAACCACCGCCCCGGTTTCATCGCGCCACATCACTTTTGGCCCTTCCAGAACGGGACCAAACTCAGGCATCACATGAAACTGCCCCGGATAGCCATAGATCTGCGACATCACATCCGAATACGGGAACACCCCGCCGTTCTGCGCCGCCAACATTGTCAAGTCCGCAGGTTTCAACGGCAAATCCCCGGCCAAGGGGCCATCGCCCTGCGCGTCCCTGCCATGGCAGGTCACGCAATAACTCATGAAGGTCTCCTGACCGGGCGGCCCCTCAGGCTCGGCCATACAGCCAGCCATCCCAAAAACCGCCACCAAAGCCAGATACCGCATAACCCGCTCCCTCATGTCCCGTTATCGCAGCCCCATCAAGACCGAACGGCCACGTGGATGCATTGATCTGGATCATCAGGCAGCGCGCCGCGCCTGTCAACGCAAGCTCAACCCGGAAATCCGCGCCATGATCCGGCTGTCGGTGTCATCGCTGTCACCCGACACCGCCAACCCCACAAGCGAGGTCGACTTGCCGCCAAAGGCCCGCGCATAATCACGCGACAAATCAATCTGCTCGCGCGCTTGGCCCGTGCCCGAGCCGCGCAAAACCACCGTCTTGCCACGCGCCCCAAGATAGGGACTATCCAAGAATACCCCGCGCGCATGGTTGCCGCCCCAGACATAGACCAAAACGCGCACCGCCTCGTTGTTCAGCAGCTTGGTCACCTTGGTGCCTTGCAACCGCTCGGCCTCACCTTCCGGCAAAAACACGAAATACATCGCCAAATTGCGATCATCGCCGCCCTTGCGCCGCAGGTCCGTGGCCGGAACGCTTTGGCTGACTTCCCACGCCCAACTGGCATTCGACACATTCCAAACCGAGGGCGGCAAAGCCCGGTACAGCAACGAGACACTGCCGTTCGAGGTGACATCAAGCGCCTGCCCCCGCTGCACGTACTCGTTGCGTGAGAAAAGCGAAAACCGCTGATGGTTCCAGCCATCAAATGAAATGGCATTGGCCCAAACCGGGCTCCCGATCAGGGCCAAACCGGCCAAGAGTGCGGTGAATCGCATGACTATTCTCCTTTACATTATGAAGGAAACTAGCCGACACCGCGCACCGCTCAACTCATCTTTGCGTGATCGTTCAGGCCAACCCGGCCAAATCCCGCACCTGCGCCCAAACACCGTCGTCCAAATCCACGGGATCCATCGGGGATTTCCCCTGTCCGGGCATCCGCGCGCCCTCGTCCATGGCCACACCGGCTTCAACCGCCGCCAACCGGTCAAAAAACGCGCCCGATACCTCGGGGTCCATCAGCAAGTAATACTGGCCCAGATCATGCGGCGGGCCTTCTGGGGCCTTCAGGGGCTTCACATCGCGGCTGACCACACCACCGGTCATCCCCGCGGCCAGCAATTCCGCCATGAGGCCAAACCCCCATCCCTTGTAGCCGCCCATCGACACAAGCGAGCCACCCAGCGCCGCCTCCGGGTCGGTGGTGGGGCGCCCCTCGGCGTCCACGGCCCAGCCTTCTGGAATGCGTTCCCCGGCGGCCTTGGCCATGGTGATCTTGCCCAAGGCCACCGTGGTCGTGGATTGGTCGAACTGCATGGCGATGCCACCCTTGCCATCAGGCACGGAAAAGGCAATCGGGTTGGTCCCGATGACCCGCGTCTTGCCCCCCGGCGGCGCCACGATGGGCGAGGCATTGGTCAGGCCAAATCCGATCAGCCCTTCGCGCGCGATTTGCTCGGTGAAATAGCCAAGGCTGGTGCAGGTGTGCGCATGGCCGACCGCAAGGCTCGCCACCCCGGTTTCCCGCGCGGCCTTCACCGCCTCCGGCAATCCCCGGGCAAAGGCGGGCTGGGCAAAACCGAACTGCGCATCCACGTCCACCACACCGGGGCGCGGCCGGCTGACTTGCGGGGCCGCATCACCTTTGACCCGGCCTGTGGTCAACTGCTTGCAATAGCTTTCCAGATAGTAGAGCCCGCAAATCCTGTTGCCGACGCTTTCGGCCTTGCGGACCGCGTCGGCCACGCATTCAGCCACCCATTTCGAGGCGCCATGGCGTATCAACGCCGCGCAGGTGGTCTCTTCAATCTCGTCCAGCGTGACCGATACCATGGCCTGTCTCCCCGTGTTTCGTGATCCGACGCAACCTGCGCCAAGGCCGCACTTCAGGTCAATTCAAACCTTCTGAAGTAGATTTCAGTCAACCGAAAACGGGTATCCGCCATTCGTGGGTGATGCGGCCGTTTGATCCATCGTCTGGACATCGCAGTCTATCGTTGAAGAGTGAGCAGCAGCTGTGCGCAGGGAGGGGAGTTTGCAAAGCTGTGGCCTTTTCCCGAAAGAAGCCGTTCCAATGAAATGCAGCGAAAGCCGGGTTTGAGCCGATTCTGTGGAAAAACTAACGTTTGCGAGCGCAGAAATAGCCGTTCCAAATGCGACCCAAGCGCCTTTCCTATCAGGCTTTGCGCGTTTGCTGCGGTGCCGGAAAGATCTTGGCCAGTTTCCGGAGGTTCTGGGCGGT
>DATFKJ010000053.1:0-6458 GCA_035268705.1 Roseovarius sp.
TGCCATTTTCCGCGCGCCGATTGGGTGTTGCCAAAGCGGGACGCTGCGGAATAGAGCCGCTTTTCACGCCTGACGGCGTTCAGCGCGATGAGGCCCGAAAGGGCTGAAAAGCGCCGAGACGAATGGCCCTGCGTGATCTTCACGCGGGGCTTTTCGTTATGCGGTGGGGGCATCATCGGTGATTGACCTTCGGCGCGGGTAGGCGCATGCAGGGGACATTAGGAGATGCGCCAATGAACCCGTTCAAGGGCATTGCCCTGAAACTTTGTTCCGTGATGCTTTTTGTCGTGATGTCGGCCCTGATCAAGGCGGCATCAGACACTGTTCCGCCCGGTGAGGCGGTGTTTTTCCGTTCGTTCTTTGCCATTCCCGTGATCCTGACATGGCTGGCCCTGCGCGGTGATCTGCGCACCGGGTTGAAGGTGAAATCGCCCATGGGGCATTTCTGGCGCGGGGTGGTGGGGACCACGGCGATGGGGTTGATGTTTGCCGGGCTTGGCCTGCTACCACTGCCCGAGGTCACGGCGCTGGGCTATACCGCGCCGCTGTTGACGGTGGTTTTTGCCGCGATGTTTTTGGACGAGCGGGTGGGCCTCTTTCGTATCGGGGCGGTGGGTTTGGGCCTTGTTGGGGTCTTGATCGTGCTGTCGCCGCGCCTGAGCACCCTGTCAGGCCCGACGGTTGAGACCGCGCAGGCAGTGGGCGCCGTTCTGGTGCTTTTGGGGGCGGTCTGTGCCGCTTTGGCGCAGATTTACATTCGCAAGCTGGTGGCGACCGAGGAAACCAGCGCCATTGTCTTCTATTTTTCGCTGACCTCGACGCTGTTGTCGTTGCTGACCATTCCCTTTGGGTGGGCAATTCCGGGTGGAACAGAGACTGTTTACTTGATCTTGGCCGGGGTGCTGGGCGGTACGGCGCAGATATTCCTGACCTCGGCCTATCGCTTTGCCGATGCCAGCGTTGTTGCGCCTTTCGACTATGCCTCGATGCTCTTTGCTCTTGTTATCGGCTATATGATTTTCGACGAGGTGCCGACCGGGCCGATGCTAATGGGCGCCGGTTTGGTGATCCTTGCAGGGATCATCATTATCCTGCGCGAACGGCATCTTGGCCTGAAGCGTGGCAAGGCGCGGGCGTTGCGCACGCCGCAGGGTTAGAGCCTATTGCCCCGTCAAATGCGCCGCCGCATAGGGCGGCCAAAGCCACGCGCGCCGCAGGCGGCCCAAGGGGAAGCGGCGCGGCGGTTTGCGCATGATTTCGGGGTACATGGGCGTGGGCGTCTTGCCCTGCGCAAGATCGGCAAGGATTGTCCCTGCGTGGCTGGCCATGGCGACGCCGTTGCCCTGAAAACTAAGCGCGGTGAAGGCCCCGAGCAGTTCGGGGATGGGGCCGCAATAGGGGGTCATGTCGCGTGACAGGCTGAGAAGGCCATTCCAGCTATAGGGCGTGTCGATATGCGCCCAAGCCGGGAACATGCGTTCGAAATGCTGGCGTATGGTGCGATGCATCCGCGCGTCCCACTTGGCGGAGCTGAACAAGCCGCCGCGCATTCCGAACAGGAACCGCCGGTTGGGCATCAGGCGGAAGTAATGCAGGAAGAACCGTTCATCAAAGGCCATCTGGTCGGTGGACCAGCCTTGGGCGGCGATTTCCTCATCGCTGAGCGTGCGGGTGACCAGCACATTGGATTGGGCCGGCAGGTAACGGGCGCGCATCCACTTGGGCAGGTCATCCGAGGAATAGCCGTTGGTCGCCACGATCAGGCGCTTGGCACTGATCTGGGCGGTATCGGTGTGCAAGGTAAAGCCGCCTGCGTGGTCGATGCGCTGCACGGGGCTATGGGAGAAGATGCGCGCGCCTGCGTCACTGGCGGCTTGGGCAAGGCCAAGGGCGTATTTCGCGGGGTTGAGGCCAAAGCCCACCGGGGTTGTCATGCCGCAGTGGAAGGGCCCGGACATGCCAAGCCCGGGGAGTTGGGCCTCTTGGTGAATCTCGGGCGTGATCCCAAGGTCGGAGTGGATGCGCTCGGCCTCGTGCTCGAATTCTGTCAGTGATTTGGGGGTAAAGCCCATGACGGTTTCGCCTTTGGAATGGCGGTCCACGTCGAGGGCCAGCCGCGTGGTGAGGGCATCCACGGTGCCAACTGCGGCCATCTCGGTTTGGCGGGCCTCAACCCGGGCGGCCTCGCCATGCAGGCGGGCGATGACGCCATCAGGCGCGCCAAATCCACCCAAGCAACAAAAGCCGCCGTTGCGACCCGAGGCACCCCAAGCGGGATGCTGGGCCTCTAGCACCATCACATCCGCGCCGCCCTCGGCCAAATGCAGGGCGGCGGATAATCCGGTAAACCCCGCGCCGATCACGGCCACGTCGCAGGTGAGAGGGCCATGGGCCTTGGGAAAGGCCATATCAGAGACTGTTTCGGCCCAATAGCACCCAGTGCGCGGGGCCTCGGAATAGGTATGGGTCGGGAAAATCCGCCTCATGCGCGGATGGCGGCGCGTTCCTCGGCCTCTTGGCTGAGGGCCGCGCGCTTGGTGATCAGCGAGGCGGTGATCACCCCCACGGCGACAATCGCAATGAGCAGCGGCGAGAGCGCGTTGATCTCGGGGCTGACCCCAAGGCGGATCGAGGACCAGATCTTGATTGGCAGGGTGGTGGCCGAGGGGCCAGCGGTGAAGGACGCGATCACCAGATCATCCAGCGACAGCGTAAAGGCCAGAAGCCAGCCCGAGATCACGGCGGGGGCGATGATCGGCAGGGTGACAAGGCGGAAGGCTTCCATCGACGTGCAGCCGAGGTCAAGCGCCGCCTCTTCCAGCGAGCGATCGAAACTGACCAGCCGCGAGGAGACCACGACCGAGACATAGCACATCGAAAAGGTCGTATGGGCGAGGATGATGGTCAGAACCCCGCGATCCAGCCCGATGCCAATGAACAAGAGCAGAAGCGACAGGCCGGTGATGACCTCGGGCATGACCAGCGGTGCATAGATCATGCCGGAAAACAGCGTGCGGCCCGCGAAACGCCCGGCCCGGACCAGAACATAGGCCGCCATGGTGCCAAGAACCGTGGCGATGGTGGAGCTTATGACAGCCACTTGGATGGTCACCCAAGCCGCGTCGAGGAAAGCCTCGTTTTGCAGAAGCTCACCATACCATTTGGTGGAAAATCCCGCCCAGACAGTGACCAGTTCCGAGGCGTTGAAGCTGTAGATGATAAGGATCACCATCGGCAGGTAAAGGAACGCGAAGCCCAGCGTCAGGGACGTGGCGTTGAACCATGTGAAGCGTCTCATGCTGCGGCCTCCGGTGCGCCGATTTCTTGAAAAGAAATCGGTCCGAAATCTTTTGAAGATTTCGGGTGTCTTGCGGTCCTCATCCTTCGGCCTCCCGCTGTTTCTGTTCGTTGCGCTGGAACAGGATGATCGGGATGATCAGGATCAGCAGCAGGATCACCGCCACGGCGCTTGCCACCGGCCAGTCGCGGTTGTTGAAGAATTCCTCCCACAGGACCTTGCCGATCATCAGGGTGTCAGAGCCACCCAGAAGCGCGGGGATCACGAATTCGCCGATGGTCGGGATGAAGACCAGAAAGCAGCCTGCGATGATGCCGTTGCGCGACAGCGGAAAGGTGACAAGCCAAAAGGCCTCTATTCGGGAACAGCCCAGATCCTCGGCCGCCTCCAGAAGCGAGGCATCCATCCGTTCAAGCGTGGAATAGATGGGCAGGATCATGAAGGGCAGGTAGGTATAGACGATGCCGATATAGACCGCCGTATTGGTGTTGAGGATCGTCAGCGGCTCGGAAATCAGGCCCATGCCGATAAGAAGCTGGTTCAAGTACCCCTCGGTCGAAAGAATCCCCATCCACGAATAGACCCGGATAAGGAAACTCGTCCAGAACGGCAGGATCACCAGCATCATCAGGGTGGGCCGCCAGTGATCGGGCGCATTGGCCATGCCATAGGCGATGGGATAGCCCACCAGAAGCGTGCAAAACGTGGCTATGACCGCAATTCGCACCGAGGACAGATAGGCCTTCCAATAAAGGTCATCGGTGGTCAGGAAGGTGAAATTCTCGAAATCCAGCGCCCCGAAGAAGGATTTGAGCCCCTCCCAACCGCTGGATAGGTCCAGTGTCGGGCTGTAGGGCGGGATCGACAGGTCATAGTCACTGAGCGAGATCTTCAGGACGATGATGAAGGGCACAAGGAACAGGGCCAGAAGCCACAGATAGGGAACAGCGATGAGGGCCACGCGCCGCATCGCTCAGGCCTCCAACAAGACGGCGGCGGTATCTGTCCAAGAGATCCAGACCTCGTCTTCCCAAGTGAAGGACCGGCGCGAGAGGCGGCGGGTATTGGCGGCCTGCGCCTTGACGATCTGCCCGGTGGGCAGTTCGACGTGATAGGTGGACAGGTTTCCCAGATAAGCAATATCAAGGATTTTGCCCTGTAACGCGTTGCGTGTGTTTTCCGGCTTTTCCGCAGAAATAGAGACTTTCTCGGGCCGGATGGCGAGGGCCGCGCGGCTGCCGTCGGTCAGGGTGATCTCGCTTTCGGCATGAAGGCTGGGCTGCCCTTCGGCGAAGACGATGTCGTACCCGTTACCGCTGTGGGTGGCGGTGCCTTCGATGATGGTCACGTCGCCGATGAAATCGGCCACATAGACCGAATTGGGTATCTCGTAGATATTGGCGGGGGTGTCGGCCTGCATGATCCGGCCATCGTCCATCACCGCCACGCGGCTGGCCACTGTCATCGCTTCTTCCTGATCGTGGGTGACGATAACGAAGGTGGTGCCGGTGGTTTCCTGGATATCCATCAGCTCGAACTGTGTATCCTGACGCAGCTTGGCATCCAGCGCGCCCAGCGGTTCGTCCAGCAGCAGGAGCTTGGGGGCCTTGGCAAGGCTGCGGGCCAGCGCCACGCGCTGTCTCTGGCCGCCGGAAATCTGGTGCGGTTTGCGCTTGGCGAATTTTTCAAGCCGGGTCAGTTTGAGCATCTCGCCCACGCGGTCGCCGATGGCGTTGGGCGGCATGCCGTCACGCTTCAGCCCAAAGGCGATATTGTCCCAGACCGACAGATGCGGAAACAGCGCGTAGGATTGGAACATCATGTTCACCGCGCGCTTGTTGGGGGGAAACGGGGCGATGTCCTGCCCGTCCAGCCAGATTTGCCCTTCGGTGGGGGCCTCGAACCCGGCAAGCATGCGCATCATCGTGGTCTTGCCACAGCCCGAGGGGCCAAGCAGGGCAAAGAATTCTTTTTCGTAGATGTCGAATGTCTGGTTGTCGATCGCGGTGAAATCACCAAAGCGCTTGGTCACGCCCTTGAATTGGATCAATGGCTTGGCGTTGGGATCGTTCCAGGGTTCGAAAACGGATTGGTTCATACCTGCCCCACCTCAAAAGGAAAACGGCCCGCGCGAGGGATGTCGCGCGGGCCGGAATGGGCGTCAGGTGCCCGATTTGATCTTGGTCCAGAGGCGGGTCACGAGGCGCTGCGTGCGCATGTCGTAAGGCTTCTTGATGTAGGTGTTTTCAAGCGCCGCCTCGGAAGGATAGATCGCCGGATCGTTGATCACGTCCTCGTTGAGGTATTCCTGCGATGCCTTGTTGCCGTTGGCGTAGTAGACATAGTTCGTGGCCTGCGCCATGTTCTGCGCATCCATGATGAAGTTCAGGAACTTGTGCGCGCCCTCGGGGTTGGGGGCGTCGGCGGGAATTGCCATCATGTCGAACCACATGACAGCACCTTCGGACGGGGCGTTATAGGCGATATCGACGCCATTGTCGGCCTCGGCGGCACGGTCACGCGCCTGAAGCACGTCACCCGACCAGCCGACCGCGACACAGATATCGCCATTGGCCAGCGCGTTGATGTATTCGCTGCTGTGGAACTTCTGGATATAGGGGCGGACCGACATCATCAGCTCGCCGGCTTCTTCCAACTGGTCAGGGTCGGTGGTGTTGGGGTCATGGCCCAGATAGGTCAGCGCCGCAGGTACCATTTCATCGGGCGCATCAAGGAAATGCACGCCGCAGTCTGCCAGCTTTTCCATGTTCTCAGGCTCAAAAATCAGGGCAAGGCTGTCGATCGGGGCGTCTGCACCCAGAGCGTCTTCGACTTTGCCGGTGTTCACGCCAATCCCGGTGGTGCCCCACATGTAGTTGATGGCGTAGTCGCTGATGGCGATGTCCGAGCCGTATCCCTTCAGGCGGTCCTTGATCACGTCCCAAAGGTTATCGGAGTTGGACAGCTCGTCGTAATCCAGCTTCTGGAATGCACCGGCTTGGATCTGACGCAGCAGGAAACTGCCGGTCGGAACCACGACGTCATAGCCCGAACCGCCGGCCAGCATCTTGGTTTCCAGCAATTCGTTGCTGTCGAAGACGTCGTAAACAAGATCAAGGCCGGTTTCTTCCTCGAACTTGGTCAGCAGGTCTTCGTCGAT
>DATFKJ010000054.1:0-2690 GCA_035268705.1 Roseovarius sp.
TGGCTGTCATGTTGGGCCGCATCGCTGACGTGATAGCGCCGCACCAGCTTGTGCTTGCGGTCCACGTTGACGTGGTTTTTGTAACCGTAGTGCGACTTCCCGTGTTTCTTCGTCCAGCGTGTTGATTTTCACCCAGAAGTGACCCGGGTAGCGGCATAATTTCCATTGAGAATTGACCCATGTGACCCTTCCCCCAGCGCCATGCGCAGCGGGGGGACATTGGAGTGATACACATGGGACTTTTGAACATCATACGGAAGCTACGGTTACGGGATAAGCTGCCGATCCGTGAGATCGCGCGGCGGACCGGAATGTCGCGGAACACCATCAAGAAGTATCTAAATGCCGACACGATCGAGCCCAAGTTTGCAACGCCGGAGCGGTCGAGCAAACTGGATCCTTTTGCCGACAAATTGGCGGCCTGGCTGAAGACGGAGGCTGGAAGGTCTCGGAAGCAGCGACGCACGATCAAGCAGATGCATGCCGATCTGGTGGTTCTCGGATTTGACGGGTCCTACAACCGGGTCGCGGCTTTTGCACGCGACTGGCGGGCCGATCGGCAGCGGGATCAGCAGACGACGGGGCGCGGTACCTTCGTTCCCCTGTCTTTTCGTCCGGGCGAGGCGTTCCAGTTTGACTGGAGCGAGGATTTTGCGGTTATCGGCGGCGAACGCACCAAGCTGCAAGTTGCGCACATCAAGCTGTCGCACAGCCGGGCCTTTCTGGTCCGGGCGTATCTGCTGCAAACGCACGAGATGCTGTTCGATGCCCACTGGCACGGGTTCCGGGTCTTCGGTGGTGTCCCGGAGCGCGGCATCTACGACAATATGCGCACCGCGGTTGACCGCGTCGGTCGCGGGAAGGAACGGCAGGTCAACATGCGGTTCCTTGCCATGGCAAACCACTACGTGTTCGAGCCAGCGTTCTGCAATCCGGCCGCTGGCTGGGAGAAGGGACAGGTCGAGAAGAACGTGCAGGACGCGCGCCATCGCCTGTGGCAACTCATGCCGAGCTTCCCCGATCTCGCGGCACTGAACGACTGGCTGGAACAGCGCTGTGTCGCCTTGTGGACTGAGATCCCGCATGCCGCGCTACCGGGCAGCGTTGCTGACGTCTGGGCCGCAGAACAAGCCGCGCTGATGCCGTTGCCGCCCGCCTTCGATGGCTTTGTCGAACTGAGCAAGCGGGTATCGCCCACCTGCCTGATCAGCTTTGAACGCAACCGCTACAGCGTCCCGTCGTCCTTCGCCAACCGCCCTGTCAGTCTCCGCGTCTATCCGGACAGGCTGGTGGTTGCCGCCGAGGGTCAGTTCCTGTGTGAGCATGTGCGGGTGATCCAGCGCAGTCATCAACTCCCGCCACGCACAATCTACGATTGGCGCCATTACCTGGCCGTTCTTCAGCGCAAGCCCGGCGCATTGAGGAACGGTGCGCCCTTTGCCGAATTCCCTCCGGCATTCAAACAGCTCCAAGACCTCATGTTGCGCAAACCTGGCGGTGACAGGGAGATGGTCGACATCTTGGCGCTGGTTCTGCATCACGACGAACAGGCCGTGCTGGTCGCTGTCGAAATGGCGCTGGCCGAGGGGGTCGCAACCAAGACTCACGTGCTGAACCTTTTGCACCGTCTGATCGATGGAAAGACGATCGGCGGACCCGACATCGATACACCACAGGCATTGGCCTTGCGGAGTGAGCCAAAGGCGAATGTCGAACGCTATGATGGACTGCGGGCCCGGACCGCCGGAGGCCGTCATGCGTCATGATCCCGCCAGCGGCGCCATCATCATCATGCTGCGCAGTCTGAAGATGCACGGCATGGCACAAGCAGTCACCGACCTGATGGAACAGGGCGCACCGGCCTTTGATGCCGCGGTGCCGATGCTCGCCCAGTTACTGAAGGCCGAAGTGGCCGAACGGGAGGTCAGGTCCATCGCCTATCACATGAAGGCGGCACGCTTCCCGGCCTACAAGGACCTCTCGGGCTTCGACTTCGCGGCCAGTGAGATCAACGAGGCCACGGTGCGCCAACTGCATCGGGGTGAGTTCATGGACGGTGCCCAGAACGTCGTGCTGATCGGGGGCCCGGGGACCGGCAAAACCCATGTCGCGACAGCCCTTGGTGTGCAGGCAGTCGAACATCACCGCCGGAAGGTTCGCTTCTTCTCGACCATCGAGCTCGTCAACACGCTCGAACAGGAGAAGGCCAAGGGGAAAGCCGGACAGCTTGCCGAAAGCCTCGTCCGACTGGATCTCGTGATTCTGGACGAACTTGGCTACCTGCCGTTCAGCGCATCAGGCGGCGCGCTGCTCTTTCATTTGCTCAGCAAACTCTACGAACGCACAAGTGTCGTCATCACCACCAATCTGAGCTTCAGCGAATGGGCCACCGTCTTCGGCGACGCCAAGATGACCACCGCGCTGCTCGATCGGCTCACCCATCGCTGCCACATCCTGGAGACCGGAAACGACAGCTTCCGCTTCAAGGCAAGTTCGGCCGCAGCTGCACGGAAAACCAAGGAGGACACTCATGCCTTGACCAAAGCCTGACCCCCGAAACATAACCTGAAGGTGGGTCAGTTCTCGATGGAAAACCCGGGTCACTTCTGGGTGGAAATCAACAGACCGGCTTCTGGAACACCAAGGCCTGCCGTGCGGTGGCCTCCGTCGCGGCATGGCGGCCCCAGAGA
>DATFKJ010000055.1:0-2058 GCA_035268705.1 Roseovarius sp.
ACAGCACCGTCAGCCCATCGTTGCGCGACAGATCATGCACATGATCGGTGATCGCGCGGCGGGCGGCGGCGTCAAGGCCCACGGTGGGTTCGTCCAGCAAAAGAACCGCTGGGTCGTGGATCAGGCAACGGGCGATCTCAAGGCGGCGGCGGTGGCCGCCGTTGAGGTCGCGGGTGCGTTCGGTGGCGCGTTCGGCCATGTTCAGGCGTTCAAGGGCCGCCGTAATCCGGGCATCGGCGTCCCGGCCAGACAGCCCATGCAGCGCCGCGAAATAGGTCAGGTTGCGATGCACCGTCAGGTCCAGATCCAGCGTCGGTTGCTGGAACACCACCCCCATCCGCGCCAGTGCCGCGCGGGGGTGTTTGGTCATGTCATGACCGGCCACTTCGATGCGCCCCTGTGACGTGGTGAAAAGCCGCGTCAGCAAGGAGAACAGCGTCGACTTGCCCGCGCCATTGGGGCCGAGCAGGGCACAGAACTGCCCCGGTTCGACCCCGAATGTCACATCCCGCAATGCCTGTTTCGCGCCATAGGCATAGCTGAGGTTTTGGACGTAAAGCCCTGTCACTTAATGGTAATCTCCAACCGCTGCGTTTCCCCGGTGCTGCCGGGAATCTTCATGTAATAGCTGCCCGGCTTGATTGCGACAAAGCCGATTTCCATCTCGCCCGCCTCGTCGAACTCGACCGAATCCAAGCCCAAGGGGCGGATCTCAAGCCCCTCGACAACCATCTCGTCGATCCAGATGGCGCGGAAGAACTCAGGCCCGACAAGGGCCAGTTCCTGACTGCCGTCGCCTTGGATTTCGAACTCGTAATAGGTGCCAGATTGCAGAACCCAAGGTGCATCGGCAAGCGGCATTCCCGCCGACAGGATCACCGGCGGCAGGTCTTCTTTGTTGCCCGAGGACAGCACCCCGGCCATGCCGAAACTGGGTTTGTCATCGTCATCGGCCAAGCCTGCGGTCGGTAGGGCAAGGGCGACGATGGCGGCGATTGTGGTGGTGCGAAACATGGTCAAAACTCCTGTCTGTAAAACGTCGGTATTTTGTCGGTATTGCATCGGTGTCAGATGAGGGCGTTACGGGCGGAAGGCCGCGCCCCATGGAAAGCGGCCCACCTTGATGGTCTTGACCGGTTCGCGGCTTTCCACGTCGATCACTGTCACGTCACCCGACACCCCGTTGGTGGTGAAAAGAAGCGTGCGGTCGGCGTTGAAGTCCATGTGCCAGACGCGCCGCCCGACAAGGATGTAATCCTCTACCTCGTAGGTCTCGGGATTCACGGCGGCGACGTGGTTGGATGGCCCAAGGGCGACGAAGGCGGTTTCCTCATTGGCGGAGAATTCAAACCCCACGGGTTGCACCCGGTCGGGATGCACGCCCTTGACGTCGAAATTGATCTTGGCTTTTTCGGCTTGGGTTTCGACATCGAAAACGGTGATCGTGCCGCCGATTTCGGAACTGACCCAAAGCTCACTGCCGCCTTTGACGAACTCGGCATGGCGGGGGCGGGAATCGACCAGCGTGTTGGCGAACAATTCGCGTGTTTCGGTGTCGATCCAATGCGCCATATTGGTGGTCTCGGATGTGGTGATGGCGATCTTGCCATCGGGGGAAACGGCCATGCCTTCGGGTTCGATTCCAACATCAATCTGGGCAATCACTTCATGGGAGACGGTATCGACCACGGTGGTGATCGCGTCATCCTCGTTGGCGATGTAAAGGTGCCGGTTGTTGGGGTGTAGAACGAATTGTTCGGGGTCCTCGCCCGAGGGCAGATCGTGCAGAATCTCGCCGGTTTCTGGGTCCATCACCTGCACCGCGTCACTGTCGGAGGCACAGATATAAAGCACCGAGTGATCCTTGGAAAAGGTGATGCCGCGCGGGCGTTCGCCCACCTCGATGGTGCGCACGACCTCCAGTGTTTCGATGTCGATCACCGAAAGGGTGTCATCCTTTTCGTTGCTGACCCAGATTTCATCGGCCAACGCCGGGGGGGCGCAGAGCGTGGCAGCAAGGGCAACGGGTGCAAGGGCGTGTTTCATCTTGGTTACTCC
>DATFKJ010000056.1:0-2186 GCA_035268705.1 Roseovarius sp.
GCGCACCCACTGATGCACGCCAGACAAGCCGCCGATGATCACGTCGTCCTCCAACACGCAATGCCCCGCAAGGGCCGCGTTGTTCACCACGATCACCCGGTCGCCAAGCTGCACATCATGCGCCACATGACAGCCCGCCATGAACAAACCATCGTCGCCCACGCGGGTCACACCGCCACCGCCCTCGGTGCCGGCATTCATCGTCACATGCTCGCGAATGCGGTTGCGCGCGCCGATCTCCAGCCGCGTCTTCTCACCCTTGAACTTCAGGTCTTGGGGAATTTCCCCGATACAGGCAAAGGGGAAAACCATGCAGTCCTCGCCCATGACCGTCTCACCGCTCACCACGACATGGCTTTTCAATTCCACGCCGTCACCAAGCCGCACCTCCGGCCCGACATGGCAGAACGGACCGATGCGGCAGCCCTGCCCGATTTGCGCGCCCGGCTCGACAATCGCCGAGGGGTGAATCTCTGTCTCGCCACGCTCGGCCATGCGGGTCACTCCTTGGGCAAATCCATCATCGCGGTGAATTCGGCCTCGCAGGCCATCTCACCCTCGACCTCGGCCACCCCGGAAAAGCGCCAGACCTTGCCGCCCGGCTTGCCGCGCGTGGTGGTGATCTTCATCTCCAACACGTCACCCGGCACCACCATGCGGCGGAACTTGCACTTCTCGATGGCCATGAAATAGACCAGCAACTCGCGGTCCTCCATGCCAAGGGCCGCGCCGACCATCACCGCCGAAGTCTGCGCCATGGCCTCGACAATGGTCACACCCGGCATGATCGGCTTCGACGGGAAATGCCCCTGAAAATGCGGCTCGTTCATGGTGACATTCTTGATGCCACGGGCCGACTGCGTGCCGTCCATATCGACCACCTTGTCGATCAACAGGAAAGGATAGCGATGCGGGATCAGCCGCTGGATTCTTTGAATATCCGCGGAATTCGAGGGCTCGCTCATGGGGTATCCTTTCGAAACTGTCCCGTTGTCGACACTGAGCACATCGTTCTTGCGGTTTGCTCTTTGGTCAGTAGACCCGCTTTAGCAACTGCCTCGGGCTTGGGCAAGACACTGGGGCCGGCGCACGATTACTCCGCCGGGGCCTCTTGCGCACTGCCACCATCGCCCTGATCGCCTTCGGTCTCTTGGGGGGCGGCGTCCTGCGGGGCAGCGTCGTCCGGCGCAGGCGGTTGAGCGTCTTGCGCAGGTTGGCCATCGCCGATCTCCTCGTTGATCCGCGAGGCCGCCAAACTGGTGATATCCACCACCTCCGCCCGCAACAGCACACTGCGCGCGTCCAGCACGACGACCCCACCGGCCTCCTGCATCACCTGCACCAATACCGGCTCCACGCGTCGCATAAAGCTTACAGGGGCAAGCTCCCAACGCCGCTCAAGATTTCGCACCGCGGTGTCACTCTCGCGGCGAATACGTTGAACCTTGGTATCGAATTCATCGGCCAATCGCCGGAAGGCCTCGGGAGACAGGGTTTCGCGCTGCTCGGTCAGGGCCTGCTCTTCGGATTCAAGCTCGGTCTCAAGCCGCCGGTTCCGTTTGCTTAGGGACTCGCGTGCCGCCTGATACTCCGACGTCATCCGTTGGCCCAACTCGGTTTCCGAGAACAAGCGCTCCGGGTCCAGCACCAGAATCTCACTCTGGACGACGCCCACGCTTTGCGCCTGAACGGCAGGTCCCGGGGCACCACTCAGCGCCCCGGCCATAACCCCCGCGACAAGAACGCGCCGCAGCAGGGTCACCTTAAAATTCCGTTCTAACCGTCAGGTCAAAGAATTGATCACGGTCGCCCGGCTCTTTCTTGATGGTCTCTGCAAAGTTCATCCGAAGCGGGCCAAAGGGCGATTCCCAGAATATCGAGACGCCGATGGCATGGCGATCATTGAACCCGGTTGAGGACACCGGCCCCACGGCGTTCGCCGTGCTCACGCCCCAGATCGACCCGATGTCATAAAAGGCACCACCGCTGATCCCGTATTCCTCGGGCAGGCCCAGCGGGAATTCCGCCTCGAACTTGGCCACCGCAAAATAGTTGCCGCCCAGGAATTCGTTGCCTTCTTTCGGCCCGATGCCGCCCGGTTCAAAGCCACGCATGATCTTGGTGTTGTACCGGTCGATCGCGCGGCTGTTCTTGCCGCCACCATATTCCAGCGCACCACCCTCCAG
>DATFKJ010000057.1:0-17371 GCA_035268705.1 Roseovarius sp.
GGCCCGACTCAACCTTTCACGCAAGCCGCGTTCGGCCGCTCCCGTCGCTGGGGGCCGCATCCGGCAAGGAGATAGCGACAATGAAACTGCACGAACTTCGTGACAATGACGGCGCGACCAAGCGCAAGAAACGCATCGGCCGCGGCCCGGGCTCGGGCATGGGCAAGATGGGTGGCCGTGGTATCAAGGGTCAGAAATCCCGCTCGGGTGTGGCCATCAAGGGCTACGAGGGCGGCCAGATGCCACTCTATCAGCGTCTGCCCAAGCGCGGCTTCAACAAGCCGAACCGCAAGTCCTTTGCGGTGGTGAACCTCGGCCTGATCCAGAAATTCATCGAGGCGGGCAAGATCGACGGCTCCGCCCAGATCACCGAGGATGTGCTCGTGGCGTCGGGCCTCGTGCGGCGCAAGCTGGACGGTGTGCGTGTTCTGGCCAAGGGCGAAGTGACCGGCAAACTGAACCTCGAAGTGACCGGCGCATCGAAATCCGCGGTCGAGGCTGTCGAGAAGGCGGGTGGCTCACTGAAAGTCACAACCGCGCAGGCGGCTGAATAACAGGTTGTGAGCGGCGCCCGCGCCGCTTACATAACCTTAAGTTTTCCCAAACGCCGCCTGGGCCGGAAAACGGCTTGAGGCGGCGTTTCCGTTCAAGGAAGAGACCCGCGCATGGTATCTGCAGCAGAACAAATGGCCGCCAACACCAGTTGGTCCGCGCTTGGTAAGGCCACCGATCTTCGCAACCGCATCCTGTTCACGCTTGGTCTGCTGATCGTCTACCGGCTTGGCACCTACATCCCGGTGCCCGGCATCGACGGCGCGGAACTGCGCGAATTCATGGAAGGGGCGCAATCCTCGATCGGCGGGATGCTTTCGATGTTCACCGGCGGCGCGCTTGGCCGGATGGGTATCTTCGCCCTTGGCATCATGCCCTATATCTCGGCCTCGATCATCGTGCAGCTGATGACGGCCATGGTCCCTTCGCTTGAGCAACTCAAGAAAGAGGGCGAACAGGGCCGCAAGAAGATCAACCAGTACACCCGCTACGGCACGGTGTTCCTTGCAACGCTGCAATCCTACGGTCTGGCCGCCTCGCTACAATCCGGCGACTTGGTGACCAACCCCGGCTTCTTCTTTATCGCAAGCTGCATGATCACCCTTGTCGGCGGCACCATGTTCCTGATGTGGCTGGGTGAACAGATCACCGCGCGCGGCGTCGGCAACGGCATTTCGCTTATCATCTTCGTCGGCATCATCGCCGAGGTTCCCGCGGCGCTTGCACAATTCTTCAGCCAAGGCCGCTCGGGCGCCATCTCGCCCGCCGTTATCATCGGTGTGATCGTCATGGTCATCGCCGTGATCGCCTTCGTGGTTTTCATGGAACGCTCCTTGCGCAAGATCCACATCCAATACCCCCGCCGTCAGGTGGGCATGAAAGTCTATGACGGCGGCACCTCGCACTTGCCGGTCAAGGTGAACCCCGCGGGCGTCATCCCGGCGATCTTCGCCTCCTCGCTGCTCTTGCTGCCTGCCACGATCAGTACCTTCTCGGGCAATGAAACCAGCCCGCTGATGTCGACGATCATGGCCTATTTCGGCCCCGGACAGCCGCTTTACCTGCTGTTCTTCGCGGCAATGATCATCTTCTTCGCCTATTTCTACACCTACAACGTCGCCTTCAAACCCGACGATGTGGCAGACAATCTGAAAAAGCAGAATGGCTTTGTTCCCGGTGTTCGCCCCGGCAAGAAAACCGCCGAATACCTTGACTACGTGGTGGCGCGGGTTCTGGTCCTTGGCTCGGGTTACCTTGCGGCAGTTTGTCTCCTGCCCGAAGTTCTGCGTAGCCAATTCGCCATTCCTTTCTATTTTGGCGGCACCTCGGTCCTCATCGTGGTCTCGGTGACCATGGACACAATCCAGCAGGTTCAATCGCACCTGCTTGCCCACCAATACGAGGGCTTGATCGAGAAATCGCAGTTGGGCGGCAAAGGTAAGGGCAAGAAGCGCGCTCGTAGAAAAGGGACAGGACGCAAATGAATATTATTCTTCTCGGACCGCCGGGCGCGGGCAAGGGCACTCAGGCCCAGAAACTGGTCGATGCACGCAACATGATCCAGCTCTCCACCGGCGACATGCTGCGCGAGGCCAAGGACAGCGGAACCGAGATGGGGAATATCGTGGCCGATGTCATGGCGCGCGGTGATCTTGTCACCGACGAGATCGTGATCGGCCTCATTCGCGAGAAACTGCAAGGCGACAACCAAGGTGGGTTCATCTTCGATGGCTTCCCCCGCACGCTGGCACAGGCCGACGCGCTGGCCGACCTCTTGCAAGAGCAGGGAGAGACGCTGGACGCCGTGATCGAAATGCGCGTCGATGACGACACGCTGATCAAACGTATCGTGGGCCGCGCCGAAGAGGCCCGCGCCGCCGGCAAGCCGGTGCGCGCCGATGACAACGAAGAAAGCGTCAAGCACCGCTTGATGGAATACTACAAGAAAACCGCTCCGCTCATTGGCTATTACCATGCCAAGGGACAGCTCCAAAGCGTGGACGGTTTGGGCGCGATTGATGAGGTTTCAGGCGCTATCGCTGGTGTCCTTGACAAATAAGGGCAGGGGGGTTGACGCCCCCCGGTTTTGCGCCTACGCACCCCTATCTCTTTAGAGTAAATGATTCCCTATCGGGGCGCCCGATAGAGAGTCGATCACCTGAAATTCAGCTGCGGCCCGAAGCGTCATGCCTCGGGCCTACGTTGTGAAAAAAGGTTCTGGAGTTACGGAACCGCAACGAAAGGATATGACACGTGGCACGTATCGCCGGCGTAAATCTTCCCACTGCCAAACGGGTTCCAATCGCCCTCACGTATATCACCGGAATTGGCCATTCTTCGGCCAAGGCCATCTGCGAGGCGACGGGCATCGACCCCACCCGCCGGATCAATGAGCTTAGCGACACCGAGGCCGTGGCCCTGCGTGAGCACATCGACAGCAACTACACCGTCGAAGGTGACCTGCGTCGTGAAGTTCAAATGAACATCAAGCGCCTGATGGACCTTGGTTCTTATCGTGGCCTGCGCCACCGCCGCAACCTGCCGGTTCGCGGTCAGCGTACCCACACCAATGCCCGCACCCGCAAGGGCCCGGCGAAACCCATCGCCGGCAAGAAGAAATAAGGAGGGCATTGAACAATGGCACGTGATACTCGTCGCACCAAACGCAAGGTCTCCAAGAACATCGCCACTGGCGTTGCTCATGTGAACTCGTCGTTCAACAACACCAAGATCCTGATCTCGGACGTGCAAGGCAACGCCATCTCGTGGTCGTCGGCTGGCACCATGGGCTTCAAGGGCTCGCGCAAGTCAACACCTTACGCCGCCCAGATGGCCGCCGAAGACGCGGGCCGCAAGGCTCAGGAACACGGTATGAAGACCCTTGAGGTCGAAGTTCAAGGCCCCGGTTCGGGCCGTGAATCGGCGCTCCGCGCGCTGGCCGCTGTCGGCTTCAACATTACCTCGATCCGTGACGTGACGCCGATGGCGCACAACGGCTGCCGCCCGCCGAAACGCCGTCGGGTCTAAGCACTATTTTTCAGGTTGGGGCCGGATGTTTTTCGCGGCCCCAATCCGTCGTTTTAAACCTCGGGCGTTCCGGACCTTCGGACATGGGGCCGGGACAGGAATGGAGGGACCACATGATCCACAAGAATTGGGCCGAATTGATCAAGCCGACCCAGCTTGAGGTGAAGCCGGGCAATGACCCGCTCCGCCAAGCCACAGTCGTGGCAGAACCTCTTGAGCGTGGCTTTGGCCTTACGCTCGGCAACGCCCTGCGTCGCGTGCTGCTCAGCTCGCTGCAAGGTGCCGCCATCACCAGCGTGCAAATCGACAACGTCCTGCACGAGTTTTCCAGTGTCGCGGGTGTCCGCGAAGATGTCACCGACATCGTTCTGAACCTCAAGGGTGTTGCCCTGCGCATGGATGTCGAAGGGCCCAAGCGCCTGTCGATCAGTGCCAAGGGTCCGGGCGTCGTCACCGCCGCTGATATCGCCGACAGCGCAGGTATCGAGATCCTGAACAAGGATCACGTGATCTGCCACCTCGATGAAGGCGCTGACCTCTACATGGAACTGACCGTTGGCACCGGCAAAGGCTATGTTGCTGCCGACAAGAACAAGCCCGAGGATGCGCCGATTGGCCTGATCCCCGTGGATGCGATCTATTCGCCGGTCAACAAGGTCAGCTACGATGTCCAACCTACCCGTGAGGGCCAGGTTCTGGATTATGACAAGCTGACCATGAAAGTCGAAACCGATGGGTCTATCACGCCGGATGATGCCGTGGCTTTCGCCGCCCGCATCCTGCAAGATCAACTGTCGATCTTCGTCAACTTCGACGAGCCGGAATCGGCCGGTCGTCAGGACGAGGACGAAGGTCTTGAGTTCAACCCGCTGCTTCTCAAGAAAGTGGACGAGTTGGAACTCTCGGTCCGGTCGGCAAACTGCCTGAAGAACGACAACATCGTTTACATCGGCGACCTGATCCAGAAAACCGAAGCCGAGATGCTCCGCACCCCGAACTTCGGCCGCAAGTCGCTCAACGAGATCAAAGAAGTTCTCTCGGGCATGGGTCTGCACCTCGGCATGGATGTCGAAGACTGGCCGCCCGACAACATCGAAGATCTGGCCAAGAAATACGAAGACCAGTTCTAAGAATTTCACGGGCCGTTCTGTACAACTTGTACATTGCGGCCTGTGGCACCCCCGAGTTTCGTACAAAACTCACGTACATAACGTATGATTCGTACGAAATTCACCCCGGGCACCCGCCCCAAGGAGAGTCGGTGACACGCATCACCGGCCAGACAAAGCAAAACACTGTAAAGGACTAGAAAAATGCGTCACGCAAAAGGCTATCGCCGCCTCAACCGCACCCATGAGCACCGCAAGGCCCTCTGGGCCAACATGTCCGGTTCGCTCATCGAACACGAACAGATCAAGACGACCCTGCCCAAGGCAAAAGAACTTCGCCGGGTCATCGAAAAGCTGGTAACCCTCGGAAAACGCGGCGATATTCACGCCCGTCGTCAAGCCGCGGCCCAGCTCAAGCAGGACAAGCACGTCGCCAAGCTCTTCGATGTGATCGGCCCGCGCTACGCCGAACGCCAAGGCGGTTACGTCCGCGTTCTGAAGGCCGGCTTCCGCTACGGCGACATGGCCCCGATGGCCATCATCGAATTCGTCGACCGCGACGTCGACGCCAAGGGCGCCGCTGACCGCGCCCGCGTCGAAGCCGAAGAAGCGGCGGCCGACGAAGAATAAGGCATTGAAACCAAATGGTTTCCGCTAAAGGCTCCTGCTGTTTCGGCAGGGGCCTTTTTCTTTGCGGTTGCACTTTCCCGCAGGCCTTCGCATATCTTTGAGACGTGGAATTGAAGGGGGTTTCATGCTCCGCGCGCTACTTGCCATAATCATTTGCGCCACCACCCCGGCATGGGCGGAGACACGCGTGCCCGGATCTCAGGCCGAGATTTCCATGGGCTTTACGCCCGTGGTCAAACGCGCCGCCCCCGCCGTGGTCAACATCTATGCCCGCCGGATCGTCAATACCCGCTCCAGCCCCTTTGCGGGCGATCCGTTTTTCCAAAACCTTTTCAATAACTTCGGTGTTCCGCAACAACGGGTCCAGAACTCCCTCGGCTCCGGCGTGATCCTCAGCGAGGACGGAATCGTTGTCTCGAATTACCATGTCGTAGGCGAGGCCACGGATATTCGCGTTGTCCTCAAGGACCGGCGAGAATTTGAAGCCAAGGTCTTGTTGTCAGACGAAGAAAGCGATCTTGCGATCCTTCAGATGCAGGATGCGCCCAGCCTCCCGGCCCTCGAAATTCGCGACAGCGACAGCGTTGAAGTGGGCGAACTGGTCCTTGCCATCGGCAACCCCTTCGGGGTGGGCCAGACCGTCAGTTCCGGCATCGTCTCTGGCCTTGCCCGTT
Source organism: Roseovarius sp. (assembly GCA_035268705.1). GTDB lineage: Bacteria > Pseudomonadota > Alphaproteobacteria > Rhodobacterales > Rhodobacteraceae > Roseovarius. Next base: position 5,993 of record DATFKJ010000057.1, read on the forward strand.
CGGGCACCGCCACCGGCAATGCACGGGGTTATTTCATCCAGACGGACGCGCCCATCAACCCCGGCAATTCGGGTGGGGCCTTGGTGGATGTGAATGGCCAACTCATTGGAATCAATACCTCGATCCTTAGTCGTTCCGGCGGGTCGAATGGTATCGGCTTTGCCATTCCTTCGGCCTTGGTGGCGCAGTTCGTAGCCCAGGCCAAGGCCGGAAACACCGAATTCCAACGTCCTTGGGCGGGTCTCAGGGGGCAATCCGTCATGGCGGACATGGCCGAAGGTCTTGGCCTTGACCGCCCCGGTGGCATTGTCATCTCGCAGGTTCACCCGGCAAGTACCTTCGCGAAAGCCGGGGTCGGCGCAGGCGACGTGATTACCAAGGTGGACGGCTTGCCGGTAAATACGCCCGCCGAGATGATTTTTCGTATGTCGGTCAAAGGGTTAGGCGAAGGCGTCAGGGTGAAAATCTGGCGTGATGGTGAGCCGCGGGAAATATCGCTTCCTCTGATCGCGGCGCCTGACGTCCCGCCACGAAATAAGCTGGAGACATCCAGCCGCTCGCCCATTCCCGGCCTCATCCTTTCAACCGTGAACCCCGCTGTCATTGATGAATACAACCTGGCGATCATGGCGAAAGGCGTGGTGGTGGACGACCCGGGCCAATTTGGCCTGCGCGCCGGATTGCGGGCGGGGGACATTCTATTGTCCATCAATGACCTGCCCGCAGGCAACAGCGCTGACGCCGCGCGGATGCTTGAAGAGGCCAGAGGCCGCCTTGCCTTGGAAATCCAGCGTGGGTCGCGGCGCATGGTCATGCGGTTCAGGTTGTAACGGATGAGCGACCTTTTCGATCAGGCCCCGGATGCCATACCTGAAGGCGCCCCGCGCCCATTGGCCGACCGCCTGCGCCCGAAATCCCTGTCAGAGGTGATCGGGCAGGAACAGGTGCTGGGTGGGCAGGCCCCGCTTGGCGTCATGCTGTCGTCGGGCAGCCTGTCATCCCTTGTTTTCTGGGGTCCGCCCGGTGTGGGAAAAACCACCATCGCGCGGCTTCTGGCCGATGAAACGGACATGCATTTCGTCCAGATCAGCGCGATTTTCACCGGCGTACCCGAATTGAAAAAGGTGTTTGAACAGGCCAAACACCGTCGCGCGAACGGGCAGGGGACGCTTCTGTTCGTCGACGAGATTCACCGCTTCAACAAGGCGCAACAAGACGGGTTCCTGCCGCATATGGAGGATGGCACCATCCTTCTGGTGGGCGCGACCACGGAAAACCCCAGTTTCGAGTTGAACGCCGCGCTTTTGAGCCGCTCGCAAGTTCTGGTTCTGGAACGGCTTTCTTTGGCTGACCTTGAGCGCATGGCGCAACGCGCCGAGGCCGAGCTTGGCCGCGCCCTGCCACTGGACGGCCCGGCGCGCGAGGCGCTTCTGGAAATGGCCGATGGCGATGGCCGTGCGCTTCTCAATCTGATCGAACAGGTGGCGGCGTGGACGGTCGAGGGCAAACTGGGCACCGAGGCCCTGACCACCCGTCTCATGCGTCGCGCGGCAAAATACGACAAGGGCGGGGATGAGCATTACAACCTGATTTCCGCGCTGCACAAATCGGTGCGCGGTTCCGATCCGGATGCCGCGCTGTACTGGTATGCGCGCATGCTGACCGGCGGAGAAGACCCGCGCTATCTTGCGCGCCGGATCACCCGCATGGCGGTTGAGGATATCGGCCTTGCCGATCCGCAGGCGCAAACCGTCTGCCTGCACGCGTGGGAAACCTATGAACGTCTGGGAAGCCCCGAAGGTGAACTGGCCCTTGCGCAGGCGGTGACGTACTTGGCCCTCGCGCCCAAGTCCAACGCCGGATATGCGGCCTATAAGGCGGCGATGCGCGAAGCGAAGAAAACCGGCAGTGAACCGCCCCCCAAACACATCCTGAATGCACCCACCTCCCTGATGAAAGAGCAGGGCTATGGCGCTGGCTACGACTATGACCATGATGCCGAGGATGGCTTCTCCGGACAGAACTATTTTCCCGAAGGCATGTCCCGCCCGGTACTTTACCAACCCGTCGAACGGGGCTTTGAACGAGAGCTCAAAAAGCGACTCGACTATTTCGCCAAGTTGCGCGCCAAGCGCCAATAACCCGGCGAGCGCGCGACCGATATACAGCCTAGGGTGGTGCGGAGGTCGTTTGCGGACATCGCCAAAACCGCCCCAAATACCCACCGCGGGCTAATTTCTCAGGGTTCACAAGCACCTTTCCTGTATCTGCCGGGCATTGTTAAAAAAAAATTGAATAGCCAAACTAGAGGGTAGAAGGCATCCGGATTTCGTGTTTTGTTATCGGTATGTCGCATTTAGGCTGCCGGCCCACGCAAAGGAAAGGGAAGCTTTGCCGGAGAGTTACAGGCTGACAGCTCCAAAAGGCGAACAAGACCAAATCAACAGGGATATAATATGACAAAGGTCAAAGATCAGATTCTCATCGACCGGCTGGCGGATGCCGCCCGCGACGGCAAGATTTCGCGCCGGTCGTTCATGCACTACTCGATGGCGGCGGGCATGACCGCCTCGGCTGCCACGGGGCTTTGGGCCACCAAGGCCCAGGCGGAGCCAAAGCGGGGCGGTACCTTCAAGGTGGGCATGCATGACGGCAACTCGGCCGACACGCACGACCCGGGCCAATATGTCTCGCGCCAGCAGATCTATCTCGCCCACCAGTACCGCAGCTATCTGACGTTGATCGAGCCTGACGGCTCGCTCGGGCCGGACCTTGCAAGCGACTGGTCGGCCAACGAGGATGCCTCGGTCTGGACTTTCGAGATCAACCCGAACGCCTCGTTCCACAGCGGCAATACGGTGATGGCGAAGGACGTTGTCGCATCGCTGAACCATCACCGTGGCGAGGAAAGCACCTCGGCGGCTAAAGCTCTGCTGTCTTCGGTGACTGACGTGGCTGCTGACGGTGATCACACGGTCGTCGTCACGCTGGAAAGCGGCATCGCCGACCTTCCTTGGCTGTTGACCGACTATCACCTTGCCGTTTGTCCGGCCAATGATGACGGCAGCATGAACTGGCAATCTGGCGACGGCTCGGGGCCGTACAAGATCGACCAAGGGGAGTGGGGCGTTGGCTGGAAGCTGAGCCGCCATGATGGCTGGCACCTTGAAGGCGCCTATTTCGACAAGCTCGAGATGCTGGTGCTCAACGACCCGAACGCGCGCCAGACCGCATTGGTCACCGGCGATGTCGACGCGGTGTCGCTGATCGACATCAAGACCTCGACGCTGTTGCAGCGCGATCCCAACATCGCCGTGGAGAACGTGCCTTCGGCGGCTGCGATCACCATGCCGATGTTCTGTGACACCGCGCCGTTCGACGATGTCAACGTGCGCAACGCGCTCAAGCTGTCCATCGACCGCAACGAGATCATCGAGAAGATCGCCTTCGGCGCGGCCACGATCGGCAACGACTTCCACCATTCGCCGGCCCAGCCGTATTGGCCCGAGGACATTCCGCAACGCGAATACGACCCGGATCAGGCCAAGTCTCTGCTGAAGAAGGCGGGGATGGAGGATCTCACGGTCAGCATCTCGACGGCCGACAGCCTGTTCTCGGGCGCCGTCGACATGTGCGTGCTTTACGCCGAGCAGGCCAAGCAGGCCGGTATCACCGTCAATGTCGTACGCGAACCCAACGACGGCTACTATTCCGACGTCTGGCTGAAAAAGCCGTTCTGCGCGGTGTCCTGGGGTGCGCGCCCCACGCCTGACGTGATGTATACGCTGGCGTACAAGTCCGACGCGGACTGGAACGAAAGCCGCTGGCAAAACGAGAAGTTCAACGAATTGCTGCTACAGGCCAAGTCCGAACTCGACGACAGCCTGCGCGCCGAGATGTACCGCGAAATGGGGACGCTCGCCCGCGACGATGGCGGCACGATCATTCCGATGTTCAACAACTTCGTGTACGCGCGGCGCAGCAATGTGATGCGCGGCGAGAGCCTCGCGGCCAGCTGGGAGCTGGACGGTGCCCGCGCGCCAAGCCGCTGGTGGTTCTCGTCCTGATCCGACGTCTGAAGATCATCCACCCCGGTGACGGCATTGCCGGGGTGGATCAATCGACCTTTCGGGGGGCGTTCACACACATGCTTGGCAGTCCTGACCTTCGTGCAGGGTTCGTGTCAACGGGACCCGTTGCGCCCTCTCAGCCCCAAGTCGCTTTGAACACAGCAAGTAAAGGGTAGAAGTGTTTTGGATTTCGTGTTTTGTTATTCGTGTGTCGGTTTCAGAACACTCACCTTGTGCAGAGATAGAAAATCTCTATCTGGCGCACGCAAAAAATGATCACCACGATCACAAAAATCCACCAGGGAGATAATATGACCAACAAAGAGAACCAAATTCTGATCGACCGGCTGGCCGATGCCGCCCGCGACGGCAAGATTTCGCGCCGGTCGTTTATGAACTACTCGATGGCGGCCGGTATGACCGCCTCAGCGGCGACCGGCCTCTGGGGCACCTCGGCCAAGGCCGCACCCACCCGAGGCGGCACATTCCGCCTTGGCGCGCATGACGGCAACACCGGCGACACCCATGACCCCGGTACATACGTCACCTTCTCGATGATTCAGGTTGCGCACACCTTCCGGTCGTACCTGACGCTCATTGAACCCGATGGCTCGCTTGGGCCGGACGTGGCCCAGGAATGGAGCGCAACGCCCGACGCCAAGGAATGGACCTTCGTGATCAATCCCAAGGCCACTTTCCACAGCGGCAAGAAGGTCACGGCGGATGATGTCATCGCTTCGATCAACCACCACCGTGGCGAGGATACAACCTCGGCGGCTTCGGCCCTTGTCTCGGATGTCGAAGAACTGGTGAAGGTCGATGACATGACCGTCACCTTCAAGCTGTCCGGTGGCAACGCCGACCTTCCTTGGCTGATGACCGACTATCACCTGGCGATCTGCCCTGCCAATGACGATGGCACGATCGACTGGAAGTCCGGCGACGGCTGTGGCCCCTACAAATTGGTCGAAACCGAATTCGGCGTGAACTATCGCTTTGTGCGTCACGAAGACTGGCACCTTGACGGCGCCTATTTCGACGAATGTGTCGTGACGGTTCTCAACGACCCGAACGCCCGTCAGACCGCGCTTGTCACCGGCGACGTTGACGCGGTGACGCAGATCGAGTTGAAAACCCTGTCGCTGCTGGAACTTGATCCCAACATCGAGATCGACAACGTGCCGTCGGCGGCGGCGATCACCATGCCGATGTTCTGCGACGTGGCGCCCTTCGACAATGTCGATGTGCGCAACGCGCTCAAGCACTCGATCAACCGTCAGGAGATCATGGAAAAGATCACCTTCGGCACATCGACGATGGGCAACGACTTCCACCATTCGCCGGCGATGCCGTATTGGCCCGAAGGGCTTGAGCAGAACGATTATGACCCCGACAAGGCCAAATCGCTTCTCAAGAAAGCAGGCGCCGAAGGTCTGAGCACGGAAATCAGCGTTGCCGACTCGGTCTTCTCGGGTGCGGTTGACATGTGTGTTCTGTACTCGCAACAGGCCAAGGCGTCGGGCATCGACATCTCGGTCAAACGTGAGCCGAACGATGGCTACTACTCCGACGTCTGGCTGAAGAAGCCGTGGTGCGTTGTGCAGTGGGGCGCACGTCCGACGCCGGACGTGATGTACTCGCTGGCCTACAAGGATGACGCGGCCTGGAATGAAAGCCACTGGCAGAATGAGCGCTTCAATGAACTGCTCCTGAAAGCCAAGGCCGAGCTGGATAACGACCTGCGTGCTGAAATGTATCGCGAGATGGCCACTCTGGCGAAGGACGACGGTGGTACGATCATCCCGTTTTTCCCCAACTTCGTCTATGCCCGTCGCAGCAACGTGAAGCATGGTCCGGAACTTGCCGCAAGCTGGCAGATGGACGGCGCACGCGCTTGTAGCCGTTGGTGGTTCGAAGGCTAATCCAATGCACCTGGCCCGGCGCAGACCCTGCGCCGGGCCTTTTCACTGCTTTGACGCGATGAAGGCCGCCAACAGGGCCGCGCCAAAGCCACAAGCTCAAAGCCACTTGAAAAAACACACAAGGGCTAAACGGGCACAAGAAACTGTTACGACGCTCAATGCCGCCCGTGTTGTCAGGGCCGCACCAAGGGCGCAACAGTAGGAGGGAACAGATGGGAGACATTCTAGGGCTGGTAGGTAAACGGCTCGGTCTCGGCGTATTCATTCTATTCGTCATTTCGATCATCATCTTCTTCATGGTCGAATTGCTGCCGGGCGACATCGCTCAGGCGGTGCTGGGACAAGGCGCTACCGAAGAAAACCTGGCCGCATTGCGCAAGCAAATGGGCCTCGATCAACCGGCACTGGTTCGCTACGGCGAATGGCTTGCCGGTGCTGTAACACTGGATTTCGGAAACTCGATCGTGACGGGCGAACGCGTGACTTCCGTGATCGGCGAACGCTTCATGAACACGCTTTTCCTCGCGACCTATGCCGCAGTGATCGCCGTTCCGGTGGCCATTATCCTCGGTGTTATCGTCGCACTTCTGCGCAACTCGATCTTCGACCGGGTCGCCAACGTGGTCACGCTCAGCTTCATTTCGTCGCCGGAGTTCTTTCTGGGTTACATCCTGATCCTCTTCTTCGCGGTGAAATGGCAAATGTTCCCCGCAATTTCGAGCCTCAGCGAGGGAATGAACTTTGGCGAGTTGTTGATCCGAACCTTCCTGCCGGCGCTGACACTGGTTCTGGTGGTCATGGCGCATATGATGCGGATGACCAGGGCGGCGATCATCAACCTTCTGGCCTCTCCCTATATCGAGATGGCGAAACTGAAGGGCGCGCCACCTTGGAAAGTGATCGTGAAACACGCCCTGCCGAACGCATGGGCGCCGATCATCAACGTTGTGGCCCTGAACCTTGCCTACCTGATCACCGGCGTTGTGCTTGTGGAAGTGGTCTTTGTGTACCCCGGTATCGGCCAAGCCTTGGTTGACGCGGTGTCGAAACGTGACTTCCCGGTCGTACAGGCCTGTTGTTTGATCTTCGCGGCCACCTTCATCCTGCTGAATCTTGCAGCCGATGTTGGCGCCATTCTCACAAACCCGCGTCTGCGGCATCCGAAGTAAGGGGAGTAGAGACAAATGAGTGTATTTGTAATCGGATACTACACCTTGCTTTTGGCGGTGTCGTGCCTTGCGGCGTTTTACAACAAGCGCCAGATCTTCATGGTGGCCTTCGGGCTGACGCTGGTGTCCTTTGTTCTGGGCATTGTCGGTGGCACAGCGGCCTTGCAAGCGGTTGCGATTTGCGCTGGCTTGCTTGGACTTGCGGCCATGGTGTCCTTCGCCTTCCGCGAATTCCTTATCCAGATCTCCTCGGCAGAGTTGGGCAAGGAATTGCGGACTGCGCCGATGACAGCGGCCTTCGGGATGTTCGTGATCTTCGTCTATGTGATCATGGGGATCTTTGCCCCGTGGATCGCACCGCATGGTGAGGCCGAAGTCATCGCCTCGGCCTTCGCACCGGCGGACGAGAACATGCTTCTCGGCGCGGACCAGCTGGGCCGCGACATGTTCAGCCGGATCATCTACGGCGCGCGGAACTCGGTGGGCCTTGCCCTTGCCGCGACGATTGCGGCCTTCATACTGGGCGCGTTTGCCGGCCTTCTGGCCGCAACCAAAGGCGGCTGGTTCGATCAGTTCATGGGCCGGTTCGCGGACGTGATCATGTCGATCCCGTCGCTGATCTTCGCGTTGCTCATGCTGTCGATTTTCGGCCCGCATGTGCATGTGATCGTCATTGCCGTGGCGATCATCTATGCACCGCGCGTTTTCCGCCTGACACGGGCGGTCGCGGGCAACGTGGTCGTGATGGACTATATCGAAGCGGCGCAGCTTCGCGGCGAAGGGACATGGTACCTGATCCGGCGCGAAATCTTGCCCAACTCCACCGCACCTCTGGTGGCGGAATTCGGGCTGGAGTTCTGCTTCGTGTTCCTGCTGGTCGCGGGCCTGTCGTTCCTCGGCCTCGGCATTCAGCCGCCCACGGCGGACTGGGGCTCGATGGTGCGCGAAAACGCAACCCTGATCTCATTCGGTGACATCACACCCCTGATCCCGGCGGCGGCGATTGCCCTGCTGACGGTTGGGGTCAACTTCGTGGTCGACTGGATGCTGCATCGTTCCTCGGGACTGAAGGAGTAATCGAACATGACCAAGAAAAAAGAAGTCCTGTTGGAAGTCAAAGACCTGGAAATTCAGGGCTATTCCGACGAAACTTGGGTCGACATCATCAAAGGTGTCGACCTGACCCTCCACCGCGGTGAGGTGCTTGGCCTCATCGGGGAATCCGGGGCCGGGAAATCCACCATCGGCGCGGCCGCCATGGGCTATGCCCGTGATGGCACGCGCATCTCGAATGGCTCTATCGAGTTTGACGGGATGGAGCTGACCACGGCAAGCGAAGAAGAAAAGCGCAGTTTGCGCGGACATCGCATCGCTTATGTGGCGCAATCCGCCGCCGCGTCCTTCAACCCCTCGCACAAGCTGATTGATCAGTATTCCGAGGCCCCGCTTCAGTACCGCTTGAAAAAGCGGACCGAGGCACAAGAGGACGCGATGGAGCTTTACGAAAAGCTGCGCCTGCCCAACCCGCAGGAAATCGGCTTTCGTTATCCGCACCAAGTGTCGGGCGGGCAGTTGCAGCGCGCGATGACCGCGATGGCGATGTCGTGCAAGCCCGATCTGATCATCTTCGATGAACCGACAACGGCGCTTGACGTGACGACCCAGATCGAGGTGCTGGCGGCGATCCGCGACATCGTCGATGAATACAACACTGCTGCCATCTACATCACCCATGACCTTGCGGTCGTGGCGCAGATGGCCGACACGATCAAGGTGTTGTTGAAAGGCGAGGAGGTCGAAGAGGCCACCACCAAGGAGATGCTGGACAACCCGAAAGAGGACTATACCAAGTCGCTCTGGGCCGTCCGCAGCTTCAAACGCGATCAAAAGGAGCGTCCAAAGAACGACACGCCGCTGATCTCGGTCAAAGGTGTGGATGCCTCCTATACCGGCGGTGAAAAGGTGCTCGATGACGTCAGCTTCGACGTCTACGAGGGCATGACCGTGGCCGTGGTGGGCGAATCCGGCTCGGGCAAGTCCACGACGGCGCGGGTGATCACCGGCCTCTTGCCGCCCTCCAAGGGCGAGGTTCTGTTCAAGGGCGAACCGTTCCCACCCGATTATCGGAACCGCACCAAGGATCAGTTGCGACAATGCCAGATGATTTATCAGATGGCCGATACCGCGCTGAATCCCAAGGTGAAGATCCGGGAAATCATCGGCCGACCGGCACAGTTCTATTCGGGCCTCAGCGGCGCGGCCCTCAAGAACCGGGTGGACGAACTGCTTGACTTGATCGAGCTTGAGCCGTCCCAATACTACAACCGCTATCCGTCAGAGCTTTCTGGTGGGCAAAAACAGCGGATCGGGATTGCCCGGGCACTGGCCGCGGAGCCGACCTTTATCGTTTGCGATGAGGTCACCTCGGCGCTTGACCAACTGGTGGCAGAAGGCATCCTGAGACTCTTGGACCGGCTCCAGAAAGAGTTGAACCTTGCCTATATGTTCATCACCCACGATCTGGCGACGGTGCGGTCCATCGCCGATGAGGTGGTGGTCATGCAGCACGGCAAAGTGGTGGAGCAGGGGCCGAAGACGGAAATGTTCACGCCGCCGCACCACCCCTATACCGATCTGCTGCTCAGCTCTGTCCCCGAGATGGACCCAGAGTGGCTGACAACCCTTCTCGAAGAGCGGGGTGTGGATAACGTGGGCGATGCCGCTACGGCACAGATCGACCCGAACGATCCCAAGATCGCCGGCTGAGTTTTCGACCTTGAAAAAGGAATGCGGCGGATGGTGTTTTCACCATCCGCCGCTTCTATGTCATCTAACGTGCAACCGAGGATGGGGGAGAGAGGACCCCGGTTTTAGAGTGCCCTGGATCAGGTGATGGACATCGCGCTGAACACCATCGTTGCAACGATGATGCCGTACACGATGAAGACCGCCGGCCAGGAAGCACTATGCATACGCAATTCGCGGTTCAGTTGATCGCGGGTCATATTGTCGGCCTCCTGAAAGATTGAGGTTGCGGTTGTCCGGGCGTCACTGCGTCCGTACCTCGCACATAATGGTTTTTTCCCCCCGCGCAATCTATTTTCTATTAAAAATCCATGCGCTTTTTGCAATGCTGAATGCGCCGGACGTCATGGCTGACACCCGGCGCCTGATTTCGACTCTTTTATGTCCGAACCCGACCTTCGGGCGCCTTTATTTGCCGGGGCCTTGCAACGGCATGACCTGCAATTCCCCTTCAAGCCGCGCCTTGATGGCTTGGGCGGCGGCATGGGCGCCCGCGGCCGTGGTGAAATAGGGGATCTTGTCATAAAGCGCAACCGAACGAATCTCGCGGCTGTCTTCCACTGCCTGCGCCCCTTCGGTGGTGTTCATGACCAGCGTGATCTGCCCGTCTTTCATCATATCCACGATGTTCGGGCGTCCCTCGTAGACCTTGTTGACCACCTCGCAGTCGATCCCATGGTCTCCAAGGAAGGCGGATGTACCGCGCGTGGCCACGATGCCAAAGCCCATCTCGACCAACAAGCGCGCGGTGTCCACCAATTGCCCGGTCTTGTCGGCATCCTTGATCGAGAAGAAAACCTTGCCACTTTCCGGCAGGTCCGTCCCGGCCCCCATCTGCGCCTTGAGGAAGGCCCGCGGGAAGGACACGTCCCACCCCATAACCTCCCCGGTGGACCGCATTTCAGGACCAAGGATGGTATCCACCCCGGGGAAGCGCGCGAAAGGCAGCACCGCCTCCTTGACCGAGAACCAAGGCATGTCCGGATCGGCCAGCGTCATCTGGTCGGCCATCGGCAGGCTGCCGGGGGTCGCGCCTTCGGGATAGGCACCACGATGCGGGAAGGCATCCATCTTCTCGCCCGCCATCAGACGCGCGGCGATCGAGGCGATGGCGCTGTCCGTGGCCTTGGCTACGAAAGGTACCGTGCGGCTGGCGCGCGGGTTCACTTCGATCAGGTAAATGTCGTCGTCCTTCACGGCGAACTGCACGTTCATCAGACCCCGCACATTCAGGGCCAGTGCAAGCGCCTCTGTCTGGCGTTTGATCTCGGCAATCGTGTCGGCTCCGAGCGAGTAGGGCGGCAGCGAACAGGCACTATCGCCCGAGTGTACGCCCGCCTCTTCGATATGCTGCATGATGCCGGTCACATGCACGGTTTCCCCGTCACACAGGGCATCGACATCGCATTCAAT
>DATFKJ010000058.1:0-3366 GCA_035268705.1 Roseovarius sp.
AGGAAATCCTCGACCACAGCGGCATCCGCAGTCCCCTCAAAGCCAAGCGCGCCGCCCTCGTCAAAGGCCAGCGCCCGCCGCACCTGCATCAAATCATTGATCGGCGCATTGGCCGGGCCGGTGTCAAACGCCAAAAGCGCGCCCGCCTCTTCAGGCGTGGATTTGCGCGGGTCCACCCATGTCACATTGCCCACGCCACCAAGGTTGAGAAATGCTATCGGGGCCTGCGCCCCCATCCATTGCGCACAGGCGAAATGATAAAACGGGGCCAGCGGCGCGCCTTCGCCGCCAAGGTTCACATCGGCACTGCGAAAATCCCAGACCACCGGCAGGCCGAGCGCTTTGGCCAATGCCTCTCCATCGCCCAATTGATGCGTGCCGCGCGCGCGCGGTTCATGCGCCAGAGTCTGGCCGTGAAACCCGACCAGCTCCACGCCCTCGAAACCGCCCAAAGCCTCGATATGTGCTCGCTGCACCACCTCCAGCGCCGCGTCACACCCCTCTCCGGGCCATTTGCCCAAGGCCGCGCGCAACACCGCGCGCTCATTATTGGAATAGGGCCGATAGTGGTTTTCGCCAAAGCCGAAAACCCGCGCGCCATCGGTTTCGATCACGGCCGCGTCGACACCGTCCAGCGAAGTCCCTGACATCGCGCCAAGCGCCCGAATGCGTTCACCCTTCAACATGGTCTTTTCCTTCGCCCGATCCCTCCCTATACATGCCGCGCAATCAACAGCGGGACAAGCGATATGACCTACCACCCCAAGTCCGAATTCCTGCGCGTCATGCAAGAACGCGGCTTCATGGCCGACTGCACCGACCTGCAAGGCCTTGACGAGGCGATGATGGAAGGTGTGGTGCCCGCATATATCGGTTTTGACGCGACGGCGAAATCGCTGCACGTCGGGTCGCTCATCCAGATCATGATGCTGCGCTGGCTGCAAAAAACCGGCCACCGCCCGATCACCCTGATGGGCGGCGGCACCACCAAGGTGGGCGACCCCTCTTTCCGCGCCGATGAACGCCCGCTTCTGGACGAGGCGGCGATTCAGGCCAATATCGACGGGATTCAGCGGGTGTTCGCCTCCTACGTCAGCTATGAAAACAGCACCAGCGGCGCGCTTATGATCAACAACGCCGAATGGCTGGACGGGTTAAAATATATCGAATTCCTGCGCGACATCGGGCGCCACTTTTCGGTGAACCGGATGCTGTCCTTTGAATCGGTGAAATCCCGGATCGACCGCGAACAATCGCTGTCCTTTCTCGAATTCAACTACATGATCCTGCAAGCCTATGATTTCCTTGAATTGAACCGCCGCTATGGTTGCGCCCTGCAAATGGGGGGCTCGGATCAATGGGGCAATATCGTCAACGGGATCGACCTGACGCGCCGGGTGATCGGGAAGGACGTCTATGGACTCACCTCGCCGCTTCTGACCACCGCCGATGGCCGCAAGATGGGCAAAAGCGCCGATGGCGCGATCTGGCTCAATGCCGATATGTGCCCGCCCTACGAGTTCTGGCAGTTCTGGCGCAACACCATGGATGCCGACGTGGGCCGGTTCCTTAAGCTCTACACCGAGTTGGACATCGAAGAATGCGAGCGTCTGGGCGCGCTTGCCGGGTCCGAGATCAACGAGGCCAAGATCGTACTGGCCAATGAGGTCACGACCTTGTTGCACGGGGCCGAAGCGGCGGCCGCCGCCGAGGCCACCGCGCGCGAGGTGTTCGAAAAAGGCGGCGTCGGCGATGACCTGCCCACGCTGGAACTGGCTTCTGACGAGGTCGGCGATGGCATCTCGATCGTGCAATTGATCGTCAAATCGGGGCTGGCGAAATCCGGCAAGGAGGCCAAGCGCCTGATCGCCGAGAACGGCGCGCGGATCGACGATGCGCCGCTGACGGATGCGGGCCTGATGCTTGACGCGGGCGCGCTGGCCTCGCCGGTCAAACTCTCGGCAGGCAAGAAACGCCACGCACTGGTGAAACTGGCGGACTAACGCCGTAGGGTGCGCATTTACTGCGCACCCGAACCCGATTTCTTCAAAAGAAATCGGACCGAAGTCTTTAAAGACTTCGGCACCACCCGTCACAAAACTGTCACTTGCACGGCGCGCTATATATCCATAATCCATGATATATGGATAAGTCAGATGCCCTCGCCGCCTTCGCCGCGCTCTCGCAACCCGCGCGCCTCGATGCCTTCCGCCTGCTCATAAAAGCCGGCCCCGAAGGCCTGCCCGCCGGTCAAATCGCGGCCCAACTGGACCAGCGGCAAAACACCATGTCGGCCAACCTTTCCATCCTCGCCCAAGCGGGCCTCGTCACTACAACCCGCCAAGGCCGCTCGATCCTTTACAATGCGCATATGCCCGCCCTGCGCGGGCTTCTCGCCTTCCTGATGGAAGATTGCTGCGGCGGCGCGCCCGAGGCTTGCGAACCTCTTCTCGATACCCTCACCTGCTCCTGCTGAAAGGCTACGCGCATGAAAAACGTCCTCTTTCTCTGCACCGGCAACTCCGCCCGCTCCATCCTTGCCGAGGCGATCATGTCGGCCCAACCCAGTTTCAAAGGCTTCTCCGCCGGCTCCCAGCCACAAGGCGAACCCAACCCCCACGCCATCAGCCTTCTGAAAAACCTCGGTCACGACACCTCCGAAATGCGCTCCAAAAGCTGGGATGAGTTCGCCGCCCCCGACGCCCCGCAAATGGATTTCATCTTTACCGTCTGCGACAACGCGGCCGGTGAGGTCTGCCCCGTCTGGCCCGGCCAACCCATGAGCGCCCACTGGGGCCTGCCCGACCCGGCCGCCGTGACCGGCACCGAGGCCGAAATCGCCGCCGCCTTCGCGGAAACCTACCGCGCCCTCCTGCGCCGCATACAGGTATTTTCCGTCCTGCCGCTCGAAACCCTCGACAGGCTCGCGCTGAAAACCAGGCTCGACGACATCGGTCAGGATACCGAGGCCCCGGCATGATCTTCGACCTGCCCCGCCGCCTGACCGCCGAAGCCCTTGGGACCGCCCTTCTGGTCTGTACCGTCGTCGGCTCCGGCATCATGGCCGAAACCCTGACCGATGACGTGGCCCTCGCGCTTCTGGGCAATACCCTGCCGACCGGTGCGATCCTCGTCGTGCTCATCACCCTGCTGGGTCCGATCTCGGGCGCGCATTTCAACCCGGCAGTGACGCTGGCGTTCGCTCTGCGCCGCGAAATCAGCCCGCAACAGGCCGCCGCCTATACCGGCGCACAAATCGCGGGTGGCGTCATCGGAACTATCATGGCCCACGGCATGTTCGACCAAAGCCTTTTGCAAGTCTCGCAAACCGTGCGCACCGGCGGCCCGCAATGGTTTGCCGAGGTC
>DATFKJ010000059.1:0-8631 GCA_035268705.1 Roseovarius sp.
GCCCGTGATGCATCCGAATTGGAGGTTTGCGCCCATATGCGGGCAACGGCCAGAGACTGCGCGCAAAGTGCCGCACGGCAGACGCGTCACGATGATCGTGGAGCGACCCAGGCGCACCGGAGTCATCTGGCCTGTGCGGATGTCGTCGGAAGCAGCGATTTCGTGTTCTTTCGCCATGTCAATTACTCTGCTGCGGTTGCGCGGTTATGTTGATCGGGAATATCGAAGCCATAGAGGTCGGCTGCGTTTTTCCACAGGATTTTCTGACGAAGACCGTCCGGCAGGCTACGCGGGATGGCAGCATCAGGATCGTCAAAATCGAAGTGCGGATAATCCGTTGCAAAAACCAGCAGATCCTCGGTTCCGATCAGATCAATGACCTTGAGCAATTGATCGGTTGTCATGTCCTCGGACGGCTGGGTGGCCAGTTTCAGGCGCTCATGGGCATGTTGGCTGGGCAGCTTCTTGATCCATGGCACCTCGACGCGGCCCTGCCGGTATTCACGGTCCATCCGCCAAAGGGTGTGCGGCAGCCAAGAAAAGCCACCCTCGAGAATGATGAAGCGCAATTTTTCGAACTCATCGAAAACACCGTTCAGGATCAGGCTTATAACCTGTCCTTGAATTGCCAGGGGAATGAGGGAATGACGTTCGATGTAATGCAGCCCCATACCGTAGGGCCCCTGCGCGAAAACGGTGTGATGAAAGGCGACAACGAGATCGTTACGTTCGGCCGCCGCAAAGATGGGCCGGTAGTAGGGATGTCCATAGGCGATGTCGTCCACGATGGGTAACATGACCTGTATCATTTGCGGATGTGCCGCCATGCGGTCGATCTCGCGCGCGGCGGCGTCGGGGGCGCGGGCATTGACTTGGATCGAGCCGGCAAAGCGTGGATCGAAAGACAGCCATTTTTCGGCAACCATGTCGTTGTAGGCCGACGCCATCGCCGAGGCGAAGTCATACTGCATCTTCAGCCCGGTCGGATAGAAATAGCCTGTCAGCACCGCCTTTGTGACATCGTATTCATCCAGCAGGTCGCGCTTGAGCATCGCAGGGTTCGAGACCGAGGCCGAGCCGTCTTCATTCTGAACATCCGCACGGTTGCCATTGCCCGGGGATGTGTAGGCGAAAGGCTGTGAAAAACCACGCCATGCGCCTTGCGCGAGCCAATCTTTATAAGGCGCTTCAATGTAGGGCACCAGATCTTTGATCCCGGCGAAACCTTCGTGCACGTCAGTATCTATCAAGGGCATTGCGAACTTCTCTTAGTTACCTTTTCTCCTGACGCTACATTAATAAATCGGAACATTACATACCGATTTAAATATTTATTTGCAGATTCGAATACGATGTTCTGGCGAAAACGACGCCGGAAAACACCAGTAATTGCGTGATACCACCCCGTTTTCGACGCCTTCCGGGGCTGTCGGGCTCTTGCCTTGCGCGAACGGTGGTTTGCGTCGACCCCGTTAATCGCGGTCAGACAAGGGATCTGAAAACATAAGTCAGCCCCAGCAACAGCAAGCTGACCATGATGACCAGCCGGAAAGCGGCGTCGCCCAGACGCAATGCCATCCAGCGCCCCAGCCTTAGACCGACTTGCACTGGTAGCATGGCCAACAGGGATGGTAAGAAAAACTCGGGCGTCAGAATGTCGACACGCACGAAGGTGATCAGCAGGACGCAGGAACCGAACAGCCACAACACTCCAACGGTTCCAAGGTACCGTTCCTTGGGGATATTGATCGCCATCAGATACAGGACCAAAGGGGGCCCCAATATCGTGGTCAAAGCCCCTGCCGCGCCGGACACCAGGCCAGCCAATCCACCAAATAGCGGGGCACGCGATGGCGACACGACCATTCGTACTCCGGCAAGTTCTATTGCTGCTGCGGTAATGATCCCGACCCCAAGAATTGCTGAAAGCAGGTTTGCCTCCAGAATGCCGACCAGCGCCCCCCCGACCGCCGTTCCAGCCAAAACGCCCAAGAAAACAGGTATGTGAGGATGAATGTCTTTACGAATGTCGCTGAAACGAACGAAAATCATGAAATTCGTCAGAAAGACGGGCAAGGGAATAAGCGCTAATGCCTGCGAATGGGGCAAGACAAGGCCCAACCCTGCCACCGCAACGATCGGCATGGCAAAGCCGATTGCACCTTTGACAATGCCTGCGGCCAGAAAGGCGAAACCGAAAACGATCCACCCGACGGAATCCCAATCCGGAAGAGACACAAGCTCTGTCATGTCAAACAAAGATCAGCTTGCAACGGGATATGGCATCAACTTGGCCATTTCTTCAGACAGTTCATAGACACTGTCGATGGCCAGATCCGGGCCGAAAGTTATGCCCTTGTTATCGGCGCGCTGTTGCAATTGATCGCGGTGATACCGCAACGTATCTTTTGGAAACGGCATTTTGCCCGGATCGAGAATCCGAAGGTAACCCTTGTCGTCGCGTGCGGGCATAATGAGAGACTGGCAACCGCGGTTCGGCGACCAAGGGACATCCATCACCCCGGCTTCAAACGCGGCAGCTGCGCCCTTGGCAACGTCCCCGTCCCCCATTTCAAGAACTTTATCGAGAATGGTGCGGACCTCTAATTCGATCATCTCCTTTTCCAGCTGGTATTCTGGATGACCCTCGAAGTTGAAATCGCGGGCAAGGTAAATTCCCATTCGGGACATCACCAGCCCTTCGGCGTTGTACTCGGGTGTTGGAATGCCCAGTGCTTCGGAGGTCGATTTGGTGGTCACGTTATGCGCGCCGCCCACTTTTGCAATAAAGCCCCCGTATACCACCATCGCAGACGCCTGAGCGCGGTTTGCGGGCCAAGCGCCCATCCAGTGGAGCGAGCTTACCGGCGTGAACACATCTTTGTGCCCCGCTCGATGCAGATATTCCTGCACCAAATCTTTACATGCGGCGATTGAGGCCGCGTCCTGAATCGGGTGCATGACCTGCGTCAATTCCAGCCCGTAATGCTTTACGCCCTGCTCCGCGGCCAGCAAGGCATCCAGGACCGCAACCATAATGCCGATGGATGGCGTGACGTTGGTGCCGGTCAGAAAGCTTGGTTGACGCCGGTGGAGTTCCACGCCTTTTTCCAGATATAGCGCAGCCAACCGATCAAGATACTGATAATTGCGGATGCCGTCTGCTATTGAAAACTCTTTAGTATACGACGTCGTATAGGCAATTCCGGACCCCAGATACCCGGTCATTCCGCCCGCATATGCGATCTCTCCGGTCATTCGCGGCATCGCGGTGCCGGTCAGTGCAATAATCGGTCTGTTTACCTGATCCACAATCTCACGGATACGGTCAATGCCGTGATTGACCAGCGGAAAGCCATTCAGAAGCGAGCGTCCCTTAGCCTCGGAGGCGGTCAAGCCATCGGCGGCCTGACCAAAGCGTTCGTTGCGTGTGTAGCTGTCCGTGGTCGTGGGTAAGATATCGGCAAGGCCGTCGACCTCGAGTTTCTGAAGAAGATCCTTGTGCATGTCGAGAGTGGCGAATCCCCCGCGCGGCTGGGTCAGACAAGCCCCCGTGGCAACCGCGTGTCGCGAGACATGGGCATGGTGTTTTTCGGGAACCATCGCTTTGTGGTAGGCGACCGCCTCGTCGAGGTCGATATCCCCGCCGAAGGACCAACGCGCGAGATTCTCATCGCGCATCTTGAGAAACTCATCTTTTGGAATTTTGTCTTGGGACGGAGGTCTAATTTCGCTGTCTTGGTCTGTGATGATTGCGCTACCCATTGCTCTGGTCCTTTGAAAGAGATTTTAAACTTTGGCGCCCTAGCGCGAGCGCGACTTCAGGCTCTCTCGCTGCCAGAAGGCCTACCGCGTAGAGAGCGTAGTCCGCGTCCAAAAAGAATTCAGCCGACTTTGGACAAAGCGATTGCGGGCGCACGGCACTCCACAATGCGCCCTCCAACGCGGCGCGGCTACCGGTGCCATGTACAAGCACCCCGCCGGTTCCAATGATGGTCCCAATCTGGGTCAGATCTTTGCCACGCTGAACCGTCGCGGGTCCATGGACGGTCTGGACTATGCTGTGTGTTCCGGCATGCCTCTCGACCGCCACCTCAACCGCGGCCCTTGACAGAGCTTCATCAAATGCGCGCGCCTCGGCGCTATCGGGTAGCCAGTCGACCTCGTCGCGGCAACGGATCAAGAGGCGATCAACATCGCCTGAATCCATTGCCGCCTGCGCTGCGAATTTTTCGGTGCCACCAAATGCGGCCACGACGTCGGACGCTGTATGCCGCATGCCCAAATCGCCCTCGACGGTGCGCTTTGCATAGGGCTCTTCCAACCCCACGAAATGTGCCGAGGATTGCGGGGGCAAGCCATCGCAGATGCTGTGGACATCGGTTGTGGCGCCGCCGATGTCCAACAGCATCAATGGTCCGATACCCGGCGTGCCATCCGTGCCATCGGCCAGAAGCCGGGTGGCGTCCAGAACCGCCGCAGGTGTCGGCATCAACACTTCATCAAATCTGCTTGCGGCGAGGTCGATCCCTTTCGCCCGCACAATGTGGTTGATGAAAATCTCGCGTATGACCTCACGCGCCGGTTCGATGTTGAGCTTGAGATATTCAGGCATCACGTTCTCTGTGATGACGGCGTTCTTACCCGAGTTGCACAAGCTCTGGCGCGCGGCGTCACTGGCACTTCGGTTGCCGGCCAGAACGATCGGGCAATCAAGCTTCGAGGCCGCGAGGCGTGTTGCGTTCTCAAGATATATGGCCTTGTTGCCGCCATCCGTGCCGCCGCACAACAGGATCATGTCGGGGCGCTGTGCCTCGATTTGGGATATATCCAAATCGGTCAACTCGTAGGAGTAATTGCCAATGAGCTTTGCGCCCGCGCCCAAGGCGGCATGCCGTGCTGCTTGTGCGGTAAGCTTGGGCACTAGCCCGATGGTCACCATTCCCAATCCACCAGCAGCACTGGAAGAGGCCAGGGTATGGACAAAATCAGGTAAATTCCCTGTTTGGTGTTCAAGATCCGCAAGCGCCTTGTCGAGACCTATGTTGATGTCGGTGGTCACCGTTGAAGGGCCTTGCCCCGAGCCGATGATCGAGGCTCGGTCCAAGTCGACTGCCCGTAGCTTGGTATAGGTACTCCCGAAGTCGATCAAAAGCGCCGCTCGAACTATTGCCATGCCTCACGCACCCTGTTTTGCATGAGCGCGGCGCGCCGCGATGTCCTGTTCCAGCACGTCGGTCACATCGGAAGGGCGCGTTCCGGGCGGGAAAGCGCGATCAAACCCCATGTCGCGAAACCGGATATGGACATCTTCCCAAGGCTGGTCGCCTACGACCAAGTACCCCCCGATATAAAGCAGGATATCCGACAGCCCCGCCTCGGTACACAAGTCGCGGAAACCGTCACAATCCAATTCGCCTTGACCGTAGAGTGACGACACGAGAATCGCGTCTGCGTTGGTCTCGATCGCCGCCTCGACAAATTCTGCCGCAGGGGTCAACGCGCCAAGCGAGACCACTCTGAACCCCTCCTGTTCCAGAGCGCGGCTTAGAATGCGGTTGCCAACAATATGCGTATCCGAACCGATCACCCCTGTGACGAGCACGCCTTTGTTCACTTCTGACATTGTACATTCCCTTCCTGAATTGTCAGACTGTTACAGTGGGGCCTAGCCGAAGCCGGTCGAAAGTGACTCGTTGCAATGCGGCTACATCTGGCGCAAGCGAGAGATGAGGATCCACGACGATGGACCCGGCCTCGACCCGCAGAGCGGAGGAAAAGACCTTTTCCGAAGTTTTGAGAAAACCGTTCATCTCTCCGGCGGTCCGGACCAGACGCGCACCGATGCACGCCTCCATCCAGCATCCCGGCTCGGCTGCGACACCGTTCCCAAGCACTGCGGTCATACCAAGACTTTCGATCAACTGCAGCGCCTCTGCGAGACGGTCCAGCGAGCCGAATTTCATCAGTTTGAGCTTTATGAAATCGGCACATCCAAGGTGTCCGGCGCGTTCGATGTCGGCCTCATCGTATATGGACTCATCCAACATCAAAGGCACCTTGGCCACAGGTGCGAGCGCTTGTGCGGCGCTCCAGTCATTCGCCTGACAAGGCTGCTCCATAAGTTCGATATCCTGACACCGCATTTCCCTGAGAAAGGTTCTGGCCTGATCAAGGCTGTAGCCTTGGTTGGCGTCTACGCGGATCCGCGCACGGCCCGCGACGACCCCCTGCAACGCGTCCAATGCGGCAAGATCGTCGTTCAAATCGAACCCGACCTTGAACTTCAGGGTTTGGTAGCCTTTGGCGAGCAGAGCATCCACCTCCGGCCCGAGTGTCTTGCTCGTGCGCCCCTTTAGCGTGGCGAGAAGCGGCATCGACAGCGGCTCGTCGCTTTTCAGCCAATGACTGCCCCCGGCCATTTCCAGCGCGGTGAGAAACGCGGTCGCGGTGAACGGTTTGCTTCGGCTGGCACGCTGCGCGGTTGCCTGGGCCGCTGCAACCGTCTGAGCATGCATATGTGGGGCCAAGCTTTGCGCAGTTATCCATGCGCTTTCGGGGGTCTCGTCTGTGTATCCTTCAAGTACCGTTGCTTCGCCCCAGCCTTCGGCCCCATTGTCCAGAACAACCCGCACCAAGATCGTATCGAAATGCCGTACTGGGCCAAAAGACAGATCATAGGGAACCTTCAACGGGATCTGGGTCAGGAAAATCTCGATTTGGTCTAATCTCAGTGTCATTGTGACTGGCTTTCAGCGGTATCAGTTTGAGGTGGAGACAGCTCCCGCAGGATGTTCAGGGCCAATGTGATACAGGCCGCGATCAGCAGAAGCGCCACGATGGGCCGTTGCATCAAAGCGATGAGGTCGTAGTTGACGATCTGCATGGTCTTAACGAAGGCAGATTCTCCCAGCCCCCCCAAGATGACACCCAGAACGATGCCGGCCACGGAGTACCCCGTGCGACGCAGCAGGAAACCCGCGCCCCCCGCAATCAACATGACCCACACATCCAGAACGGAGTTCCGGCCTGCATAGGCTCCTACTATTGCAATCAGCAGGATGGCCGGCGCCAAGCGGCGGAACGGTATCCTCAAAAGATGCACGACAGTTTTTGTCTGAATCCAGCCAAGTGCAAGAATACAGACATTGGCAAAGAACATTGCCGCAAAAACGATCCAGATCAGATCCGAAGAGGTGATGAATACAAGCGGTCCGACTTCCATGCCGTGGATCTCGAATACCCCCATCATCATCGCTGTGAGGGCTCCACCGGGCAGCCCCAATGCGAGCAGCGGGATCATCGCCGCGCCGGTTGCGGAGTTATTGGCGGTCTCCGAGGCGACGACGCCGCTGATTTCGCCCTTGCCGAACTTGGACTTGTCTTTTGACCAGCGTATCGCCTCGCCGTAGCTCAGGAATGCGGCCAAGGTGGCGCCGATGCCGGGCAAGACACCTGCAAAGAAACCGATGATCACGGACCGGATCACCGTGAAACGCATGCGCCAGAACTCCCAAATGGAGGGAAACTTAACTTCGGCTCTGATCTTGGCGCGTGTCCCGCTGACGATCTGGCCCGCCTGCACGAAAATTTCCGAGATTGCGAAGAAGCCAAGGATCAAGGGCACAAAACCGATCCCCGCCAGCAGGTAATAAGATCCGAATGCGAACCGCGCTTCAGCGCTTTCCGGATCGGTGCCGACGGTAGCGATCAGCATGCCTAAAAAGACAGAAAGGGTGCCCTTCCACAGGGTTTCGGCGCCGACAGAGGCGGCGACACATAGACCGAAAGCAATTAACGCGAAAACCTCTGGAGGGCCAAACGCTGAAACGGCAATGCCGGCAATCAAAGGGGTCGCCGACATCATAAGCACAGCTGAAACAACGCCCCCCAAGGCCGAGCAGATAACAGCGGCACCGATAGCGCGGCTTGCCTCGCCCTTCAGGGTCATCGGATATCCGTCGAATGTGGTTGGTGCGTTTTCTGGCGATCCGGGGATATTGAAGAGAATGGCCGTAATCGCCCCCCCGAAAACACCCGAACAGTAGATCACCGAATAAAGCATGATTGCATGCTCGGCCGTCATTCCTGCGGTGAAGGGCAGGATGACCGCACCCAATGTCAGCATGTTGATGCCCGGAATACTGCCGAAGAGCATCCCCCCCAGCAAACCACCAATGAAAATCAAAAGACCTGTCGGGTCCGTGAAAAGTGCGGTCGCGCCACCGATAAAATTCTCCATGGTTTACAGCCTCAACGCCTGCACCAACCACGAATTCAATTCGTAGAAACCGGGCATGTTTCCGATCGGCAGCGGAACGTAGAATAGGCTGGTGAAAAATAGAATTACCCCGACGCTGATGCCGGCACCGATCAGGAACAGGGGCAGCGCGCGGCGCTCCCCCAAGGCGAATAGTAACGCCCAGACCAAGAGCGGCGTCGCGACGAAAAAACCAATATGGTTGAGCGAAAAAACAAACACCAGCGGCAAGAGGAAGATCGCAAGGGTCTTCATGCGGCCTCGCGTGTGGGACGCATTGGTCGCTTCATTTACCTCGTGGGCAGCGTCATGCACGGCATGATGGCTTTCGTGCGCGTTCAGGTCCGTCGTATTTTTGGCGATATGTTTCT
>DATFKJ010000060.1:0-15266 GCA_035268705.1 Roseovarius sp.
GATCAGGGGCCAAGGGCAAAACCACACCCTGCGCGAAAGCCGTATCCTCGGCCATCAGGCCACAGACCACCCGGCGCAGACCTTTGACCGAGGCCCGGGTTCGCGGCAGGCGCAGCCCCGTCACCGAAAGTCCCTCGGCCCAGCTTTTGGCTTGGATAAGCGGGGGCAATGCCTCAAGCGCTTGCATCAAGGCCGCAGGCCCCGCCCCGGCATCGGGCGCGACCGGCCGAAACAGCACCGGCACACGGCCCCGGCCTTGCGTCAGCCCTTTTGACAAGCCTTCCGTCAGCGTCGCGATGGCCTGCACGGCCGCCCCTGCCCGGTGCGGGGTTCGCAGGGCCTGACAGTGGATCAAAAGGTCAAGCGGTTCAGCCGCCCATGTCGTGCTGAGCAACTGGCAATGCGCAGGTCGCAAGACGTCGAGATGCAGTGCCTCGATCCGGTCCGACGCGATCTTGGCGATCGCCTTCACCTGCTCCGCATCGTGGTCGACAACAACCACATGCGCCCCGGCGCTGGCCGCCATGCGCGCCAGATCGCGGCCCTCGGCACAACCCGCGGCCAGGATCACGACGGTCTTACAACTGAACTCTCCCGCATCCATGCTTGCGCGCATTACCCTCACACACTGGCAGCTCCAGAATAGTCACAGAATGTTTAATCCTGCGTTGCCTCGTCACGTCGTGTTTCGCGCGGTTTGGACAACGCCAAAAGGCGCGTTCCCGGCACCGCCTTTGGCGTGGCCTCCTCGGCCAGAATACGCAGGTCGCCACCCTCCGGCACCTCGGCAAGAAGCACCGCATCCGGGTTCGCCTCTCGCCAGTCGTCAAGCGTGTAGTCCTCGCTCAGTCGGGTCGATCGAACCTGCCAGCCGGTGTTCATCTTCGAGGCGATTTCGTAATAGGTCAGGCCTCCGGCGATGGCCCGCCCGCCCAAGGTCGCGGGAAGGGCATGGCGGCGGCTGTCCTGTTTTGCACGCTTGAACTGAAACACATTTTCCCGGCCGAATTCCGGCGCAAGGTCGGTGGCCACAAGCGTGTTGTAAGCGTCATTGTCCGATGCGGCGATCACCTTGCCGTAGCTCATGATCTCGACCCCGTGCTCGGCGGCTTCCGACAGTATGTCACCGAAGAACACCGGCAGTCCTTCCTCTCGCGCGGCCCGCAGGCGTGTGCGGTTGGCGTCAGTCACCAGCACCGGCACTTCCAATTCGCCCAGAGCCTTGGCCAGCGAGGCCGCAAATCGCGACCCACCAGCGATAATCACCCCCGGCGTCGCCGCCCCGGCCAATCCAAGCGCACGCGCCATCGGACGCAGGGAAAAGCCATGCAAGACGACCGTCGCCGCCACCAAGGCAAAGGCGAGCGGTGTCAAAAGCGCTGCCTTTTCAATACCTTCAGCAACCAACCTCTCACCGAACAACCCGGCGACCGCTACCAGAACCACACCGCGCGGCCCGGTGAAGCCCACCAAAAGCCGCTCTTTCATCGGCAAGCGCGTACCGGCCAAGGACAACAGCACCGTGACGGGCCGCACCAACAGGATCACCACCAAGGCGAACACCCCTGCGCGCCAATCCAAAAGTGCCAGCGTTTCAAAATCCATATTGGCCGCCAGAAGGATGAATACCCCCGAGACCAGCAGGATCGTCGCATGCTCCTTGAACCGGCGCAGCTCGGTGTAGCTGGGCAAATCGGCATTGGCGATCCAGATGCCCATGACCGTCACCGCCAAAAGCCCACTTTCGTGCAGCACGTAATCCGACAGGGCAAAGATGCCCAAAAGCGCAGCGAACAGCACCGGCACTTTCATGAATTCCGGCACATGAGCCCGCCGGAAACTTTCGGATATGACCCAACCGCCAGCGGCCCCAAGAACACTGGCCACCACGACCCCGCGCACAATGTCCCAGACAGCGTCGCCCATCGTCTCCGCCGCTTGCAGGACCAGCACCACCTCGAAGGCCAGCACCGCCGCCAAGGCGCCGATCGGGTCATTGACGATAGCCTCCCATTGCAACAATTGTGCCGGGCGTCGGTTCAGACGCGCCTGACGGAGCAACGGCGCTATCACGGTTGGTCCCGTCACGATCATGATGCCGCCAAAAACAGCGGACGAGGCCCAATCCAGCCCCGCCACATAGCGCAGCGCCAGTGTCGACAAAAGCCAGCCCAAGGGCGCACCGACGACAACCAAACGCTTCACACCTTCAGCCGCGCCACGCAGGGAATGCAGGCTCAGGGTCAGGCCGCCTTCAAATAGAATAATCGCCACCGCGACCGAAATCATCGGTCCCATCAAGGGGCCGATATCGCGCTCGGGGTCGAAAATGCCCAGGACCGGCCCCACCAAAAGCCCGGCCAGCAGCATCAAAACGATGGCAGGCATCCGCATCCGCCAAGCCGCCCATTGCGCCCCGACACCAAGCACGCCCACCAGCGCGAAGGCCATCACCGGGGCCATTGCCCCGTCAGCTGCGGTTTCAATGGCCATGGTCACACACCCCCTCGTTCAAGTCCGGAAATTTTGCCGCCCAAAAGCCGTGCGTGGCTTTCCAAGGCGAACCTGTCGGTCATTCCAGCGATATAGTCACTTACCAAGCGGGCCAGGGCGGTTTCGTCCGTCACCACGGCCACGTCGCCCTGCCAACGGCGTGGCAGGTGCGTCGGATTGGCCATGTAGAAGGGAAACAGATCTTCAACAACATGGGTCACGCGCTTGCGCATTTGGATCACGCTGGGCGCGCGGTACATGCGCTCGAACAGAAATGCGTGGATTTCACGAATATCGCGGCCGCCTTGATCCGAGAAACAGATCACCGGGCGGCCCTGATCGCGCACCTCTTGCGCGCTGCCCGGCGCAGCCTCGGTCAGAACGGCGCGCGAGGCGTCGATCACATCGCCGACCATGACGCCGAACACCCGGCGCAGGGCTTCGTGCCGACGGCGATAATTGTCGATCTGAGGATATCTGGCATCCACTTGCGCATAACACGCGCCGACGATTGGCAAATCGCGGATATCGGCCTCGGTAAACAATCCTGCGCGTAGCCCGTCGTGCAGGTCGTGGTTGTTATAGGCGATGTCATCGGCCAGCGCGGCCACCTGCGCCTCGGCGCTGGCATGGCTGTGCAACTCAAGATCGTGCCGCGCGTTGTACTCCTCCAAGGCCCAGGGCAACTCCCCCATGACAGGCCCATTGTGCTTGGCGATCCCCTCCAGCGTGTCCCACGTCAGGTTCAGGCCGTCGAATTCCGCGTAGTGCCGCTCAAGGTTGGTGACGATGCGCACCGCCTGGGCGTTGTGATCGAACCCGCCATAGGGCTGCATCAGCGCATCAAGCGCGTCCTCGCCGGTATGCCCGAAGGGCGTGTGACCCAGATCATGGGCCAGCGCCACCGCCTCTGTCAGTTCCTGATTGAGGCCTAGCGCCCCCGCGATGGTGCGGGCCACCTGCGCCACTTCGATCGAATGGGTCAGCCGCGTGCGGAAATAATCGCCCTCATGCTCCACGAAAACCTGTGTCTTGTGCTTGAGCCGCCGAAAGGCGCTGGAGTGGATGATCCGGTCGCGATCCCGCTGATAACACGAGCGGAACGCGCTTTCTTCCTCCTCTACCATCCGCCCACGAGAGTGGCCGGGATCCGAGGCATAGGGCATTTGCATAACAGCCATCCTTGTCGCCAGTTGACGCGCCCCATATATTGTAAAGCAATTCAATAAGGAACAGTCAGGAGCGTGCCATGCAATTGCCCCCGAAAGTGACAGACCGCGCCTTTACCCGGCTGGCCGAAATCGGCGCCGGTGATCAGGGCCAAGCCCTGCGTATCGCCGTCGAGGGTGGTGGCTGTTCCGGGTTTCAATACGACATCAAGCTGGATGAACCGGCGCAAGATGATGTGGTGCTGGAGGGCCAAGGCCAAAAAGTCGTGGTCGACAGCGTATCCCTGCCCTTCCTGACCGGGGCAACGATCGACTTCAGCGAAGAATTGATCGGCGCGCGCTTCACCATCGAAAACCCCAATGCCAGCAGTTCTTGCGGCTGCGGAACATCTTTCTCCATGTAAGATGACCTGCCGTCTTCAGGCGGCTTTGGCGTCTTTCTCGTCGCCCGCCTCGGCAGAACGCTCATCGGTGCCCTGTTCGGAATCGCCCTTTTCCTCTGACGTCGCCTCGGTCGTGTCTGGCTTCGGAAGGGCTAGGGCCTCGTCCGGAAACTGCTCGGGCATGTCAAAGGATATGTGTCCGCTGTCTGGCTGCACGGTCACCGCTGGCTTGTCCGTCAACTCGTCCAGCGCTTCGTTCAACTCCGATACCAGACGTTCAAAGCGCGCACGCTGAGATTCGGGCTTGTTCGGTGCGCTGACCCCGCCCAGACGTTTCAAAAATTCCAGCATGACATCCCCTTTCTTAGTTGGTCTCGCCCGAGGCTACGCAAAACGGGGGGCGGAATCGCGGGGAAATCGGAAAAATTCAACGCACGGGCGCCAATCTGCCTATTCCGCAGGCATTGCCGGGCTGCGGTCCGGTATCGGGCGCGCCTGATCCCGCACCAACCACAGGCCCGCGACGATCACGATCATCGCCCCAAGGTAAACGCCGGTGTCGGGGCGTTCGCCAAAAGCCAAGGCGCCGATCACCACCATCCAGACGAATTGCATGTTCATCAAGGGCGTAACGACATAGGCGGGCAGCGCCTGCAAGGCCGCCACCAGTACCCAGCGTGCCGCAAACAGCAAGACCGCATAGGCCACCGCCCAAGCCAAATCCGAGGCATCCATCGGCTGAAAAACAAATGGAAGGGCCAAGCCCATCACCACCCCAAGCGCAAGGTTGGGGTAAAATACCTGCGCCAGAAGGTTGCTCTCACGCTGCCCTATGTAGCGCGAGGCCACCATCGAGACAGTGCCGAACACCACCGCCGCCAGCGCCGCCCAATGCCCCAATGTGATCGACGAAAACCCACCGGGAAACAGGCAAACCATCCCAAGCGCGCCAAAGCCTAGCGCCCCCCAGACCGGGCCACGCACCCTTTCTCCAAGCACCGCTCCAGACAAAAAGGCGGTCAGAAGCGGAATCAGCGCGACAAAGATGAAAACCTCGGCAAAGGGCAGCAATTGAAAGGCTTGGTAAAACGCGACCGACCCCAGAACCGTCGCCGCCGCCCGCAACGCCATTGCCCTTGGGCATCGCGTGCGCAGGCCGCGCCCGGGCCGCGCATCCAACCGCCCCATGACAAGGCTGAACCCCGCCACCAAAAGGCCCGACAGGGCAAAAAGCTGTGGCGCGGCATAGGCTTGGCCAAATAACTTGGTGACCGCATCCGCACCGGTGATCAGAACCGTGTAGAGCAGGCACAATCCAAGGCCCAAAGCGACCGGCGGCGCGTTCATCGCGCGGCCCTGTGCAGTTCGGCACGGGCGAAGCCGGCGAAGAAATCCTCGAAGCGGTCGGTCGCAGCCTCGGCGGCCATCAATACCCGGCGCGCATCGTCTGACAGCGCCTCTTGCACCCGGTCACGCATCTTGTGCCAATCGGCACTGCGTGCCGCGTCCATCTGATACATGCAATCCGACAATTCCCGCAGCGGCCCCGCCGACGGCACAGGCTGCCGGAACATGACACGGCCTTCCGGGATTTGCTGTGCAAAGCCGCCCTGCCCGGACACGATCATCGCCCAGTTCGCAACCAACCAAGGATGATAATCATCCTGCGGCGCGCCGACGCCGGGCACGGCTTCCAGCCGGAACAGCCCCGACTGATCGCGCAGCCATCGTTCCCACGTTTCTGGCGGCGTGGCCCCGGCAAACCGAAGCGCGATGCAAATTTCGGCCAACAGGTCGAGGTTCAATTCAAGGAACGCCAAGGTTCCCGCGAAATGCAGGCTGTCGATAAACGCCCGTCCCACCTCGGGGTCGCGGCGTCCGTATTCCGAAAGGTAAAAGACAATATGGGTCAGCTCATAAGCCGCCTTCTTGTTCGGCAGGGCAAAGGTTTTTGAACGCCGCGCAAATCCGCGCAACCGGTCGTTCAGGCCCGCATCCTCGGCCACTGGGTCAATACCCCGCCTCAGGCACAGCCGCCGCGCCTCGGCGCGTTGCAAATCCGACAATTCCGCCCGGGCAAGGCCCTGATCGGCAACCCATTGCGCCAGCTTGCTGCCCTTCTGTCCGCCATTCCCAAGATCCTCCAGATCAAGGCAAAGGCCCAGAAGGAAACGATAATACTGCGGGAAGAACCCCATGCGTCGCTCAATCTCATCGTAAAAGCCGCGATGCACGTCAATCGCGCCCTCGGGCAATACCGCCCCGGTACTTTCCAGAACGTTAAGCGCTTCGGCATTTTCCTTCAGCCAGAATACGTCGCCGTCGCGGCGACGCTCCTGCGCGAAGCGGTCCAGCATGGCCGCCTGCCGCGCGGCCATGCTGTTTTGACGAAACGGGACATCCAGTGGAACAACGTCACCCATCATTCTGTCTCTCAATCAATCTAGATCAAGGGGCCACATGCCCCGTTTACGTGCCAGTCACAGGCTCGTGGTGAACGCCTGAACCAAATCGCCCTCTGCGGTCAGCGAGACCACCTTCGGGGACAAGGAGGTGGTGAAGGCCTCAACCGAGTCACCGCCAAGCGCATCGCCTGCAAGCACCGGCCCCAGCGAGGTTGTGAAAGCCTCAACGGCCTCACCGCTTTGGGCGTCACTCGTCGCGACGGGTGCCAGCGAGGTGGTCATCATTTCGACACCCTCGCCAAGCGTCATGTCCGACCCCGCCTGAAGCGACGTGGTAAAGGCCTCAACCGCTTGGCCGTCGTGCAGACCGGCGTCGATTTGAGGGGTGGAAAGCTCTTCGAATTTTTGTTGTGCAAGCATGTTTTCCTCCAAAGTTGCATAGGCTTCAGCACCTCAAATGCTTGCACTCTAAGGTTGTATTCCCAAATCTTTTTTCGTGTTTTGAGTTTACCCACATACAATTCACAACCTATACGTGTTTTCCAATGGCCTGATTTCACGGCCATAAAAGCCCCACCTAAATGTAGTAAAAAAACTTATCCACACACACCAAATGTGGATAACTTCACCCTAAGTCAGTCTTGGATTTAGCGAATCAACCCCCAATTACCGCCATCCCATCACACCGCGTGAAGGCCGCCCCTTGCCCCGAGGTCCGTGCTGCGCGATAGAAGACCCAGACACGCGAGGGGGCCGCCATGAAAATCGCCAGCTTCAACATCAACGGTATCAAGGCGCGCATCGGCGCGCTCACCGATTGGCTACAGGAGGCCCAGCCCGATGTCGCCCTGCTGCAAGAGATCAAGTCGGTCGATGAGAACTTCCCGCGCGAACATTTCGAGGACATGGGCTATACCGTCGAAACCCATGGGCAAAAAAGCTTCAACGGCGTGGCCATCCTATCGAAATTACCGCTGGAGGATGTCACCCGGGGCTTGCCCGGAGATGACGCTGACGAACAGGCCCGCTGGATTGAGGCGACGGTGATCGGCGACACCCGCCCGGTGCATGTCTGTGGACTATACCTGCCAAACGGCAACCCGGCACCGGGGCCGAAATACGACTACAAGCTCAAGTGGATGGAGCGCCTCAAGGCCCGCGCCGAAACCCTGCTTGAAACCGAGGAACCCTTCCTCATGGCGGGCGATTACAACATCATCCCACAGGATGAAGACGCCAAACGCCCCGACGCCTGGGCCGAGGATGCGCTCGCCCTGCCCGACAGCCGCGCCGCATTCCGCCGAATCGTCAATCTTGGCTTCACCGAGGCGTTCCGCAGCCGTCAACATGGCCCCGGGCACTATACCTTCTGGGATTATCAGGCCGGGGCTTGGAACCGCGATGACGGCATCCGCATCGACCATTTCCTGCTCAGCCCGCAATGCGCCGACCTGCTGCGCGACTGCCAGATCGACAAAGAGATCCGGGGGCGCGAAAAACCCTCGGACCACGTACCGATCTGGGTCGAGCTTGACGCCTGACCGTCAGGCCTCCGACGTCACGTCATACCCGTAAATCCAGTCGAACTGCCGCATCATCCGTTCGGGCACGAAACGGCCGCCGGCACGCAACACACCATGCGCAGCCCAGCGAAGTGGCGGAAAAGACAGGTGGTATTTCCATGCATTGCCACTGGCCGCGTCAACCACGCGCTTGGCCCGGCCCGCGCGCCGCGCTTGATACCGGGCCAGACACGCCTCCATGGGGCCTTCGCCCGTGACGCAATCGGCCAAGACCCATGCATCCTCAAGCGCCATGCAGGCGCCCTGCGCCATGAAGGGTAGCGTCGGATGCGCCGCGTCGCCCAGAATCGCAACGCCATCCGCATGCCATTTGGGGGCCACGGGATGGCGGAAAAGGCCCCAAAGATAAACCTCCTCGACCCGCGAGAGCATGTCCTGCACCTCTGGCCCGAAATCCTCGAAAGCCGCGCGCAAGGACAGCGGGTCATCCTTCTGGCTCCAGCTTTCCTTGGTCCAGGCGGCCCGCTCCTGCACCGCAACGAGGTTCAGCAAACGCCCCTCGCGCAAGGGGTAACTTACCACGTGGCGCATCGGGCCCATATGCACCCGCGCCTCCGGCCCACGCCCCTCGCTGTTGGGAACCAGCGCGCGCCACGCGACTTGACGGGTAAAGAACGGTGCTGTCGTGCCATTCAAAGCGGTACGGACCTTGGAATGAAGGCCATCGGCACCGATCACCAAATCGGCTTCCAGCACGGCGCCATTGGAAAGATGCACCGCAGGGCGCGCGCCCGGCTCGACCTTGGCCACCCTCTGCAACAGGCGGATTCGCACACCCGCCGCGCGGGCGCCCTCGGCCAGAGCCTCGATCAAATCGGCCCGGTGCAGGAAATAATAATCACGGCTGTGCAGCCGGTTCAGGTCCAGCCGCGCCACCTCGCCCTTGCGATAGTCCCGCAGGCTGACCGCCTTCCCCTGCACGCCCACGGCACGCAGGGTATCGTCCAGACCCAGTGCGCGCAACACGGCAAAGCCGTTCGGACTGATCTGTAGCCCCGCGCCCACTTCGCGAATCGCCTCGGCCTGCTCAAGCACCGTCACCTCGGCCCCACGCAGCGCCAGCGCGCGCGCGGCGGCCAGCCCGCCGATGCCGGCACCAATCACAAGGCATTTGATTCTCTGAAGGCTCATGGCGCTATTATCCCGACCCGGACAAAAAACGCCGAGGCCATGGCCCCGGCGCCCTATCCGTCCCGCATCGCAACGATCAATCGTCGCGATGCACTTTCTCGCGTCGTTCATGACGCTCTTGCGCTTCGAGGCTCATGGTCGCGATCGGACGTGCATCCAGCCGCTTGAGGCTGATCGGCTCGCCGGTCACTTCGCAAAACCCGTATTCCCCTTCTTCGATGCGGCGCAGGGCCGCGTCGATCTTGGCCACCAGTTTGCGCTGTCGATCACGCGTGCGCAATTCCAGCGCACGGTCCGTTTCCTCGCTGGCGCGGTCGGCCACATCCGGGATCGCCCGCGTGCCATCCTGAAGGCCCTCGATCGTGTCCCGGCTGCCTTCCAGCAGCTCGTTTTTCCACGTGGTCAACTTGCGGCGAAAATATTCCAGCTGACGTTCGTTCATGAACGGCTCGTCTTCGGCCGGGCGATAGTCTTCAGGTAGAAAGACTTCGGCTTTCATGGTGCTCCCCTCATCAAGGCCAATGTCCGGCATATCTTGGAACTCCTCAGACTTTTGGCGCTTCCATGCGCACGATTTACACCTCACACGCGGTAATGTCACTAGGCAATCACGGTGCATTGATGTGTTTACCGCTTCGCCCTACTGTCGCGCCAAACACGCCAGCAAATCCCAAACACAAGGTCAGGGAAACACATGAAATTTCAGGGTACCGAGGCCTATGTCGCCACAGATGACCTCAATATCGCCGTCAACGCCGCCGTCACGCTGGAACGCCCCCTTCTGGTCAAGGGCGAACCCGGTACCGGCAAGACCGAACTGGCCCGGCAAGTAGCCGATGGTCTGGGGCTTGAGATCATCGAATGGAACATCAAATCCACGACCAAGGCGCAACAAGGGCTTTATGAATACGATGCCGTCTCGCGCCTGCGCGACAGTCAATTGGGCGACGAGCGCGTCCATGATGTGAAAAACTACATCCGGAAGGGCAAACTCTGGCAGGCTTTCGAGACCGACAAGAAGGTCGTGCTCTTGATCGACGAAATCGACAAGGCCGATATCGAGTTTCCCAACGACCTTTTGCAGGAACTCGACCGGATGGAGTTTCATGTCTACGAGACCGGCGAGACCATCCGCGCGCAAAACCGCCCCATCGTCATCATCACCTCGAACAACGAAAAGGAACTGCCCGACGCCTTCCTGCGCCGCTGTTTCTTCCATTACATCCGCTTCCCGGACATGGAAACGATGAAGCAGATCGTCGAGGTCCACCACCCCGGCATCAAGGATCAACTGTTGACCACCGCCCTCACCCAGTTCTACGAGATTCGCGAGCAATCGGGCCTCAAGAAAAGGCCTTCGACCTCCGAGGTTCTGGACTGGTTGAAACTCCTGCTGGCCGAAGACCTCGACCCCGCCGATCTCAAGCGGGATGGCGCTGATGCGCTGCCAAAACTGCACGGCGCGCTTCTCAAGAACGAACAGGACGTGCATCTTTTCGAACGTCTCGCCTTCATGGCGCGACGCCAACGCTAACCCGGAAAGACGCGAACCCCTTGAAAAAAGGCATGGAAAACCAAAATGCGGCGACTGATTCTATGAGCAATCGAATCGGTCACATTTTTGCCTTTTTTGCTCCTTACCGTGGACAGGATGAGGGGCATAACTACCTCCGATCCTGCCAAGGCAACGAGCAGACCGGACACCAGGTGCATGGGGACAACGCACCACTGACCGTGACCCGCCGAGGCAGGACAGACGGGCCATACCATTCCGGTACGGCCCGTGTGTTTGGCAATACAGGCTTCGGGGGGCACATGCGCCGCGTTATTCTACCTATCTGTCTGATGCTTGGGGCATGCATGCCCGGCACCACGGCTGACATGCCGTCGCGCGCCGCCACGCATACAGAAAGCACCATGCCCGCGATGAAACGCTTCTCGGCGCCGCGCCCGGTGCCGCCGATGCGTTCCAACCGCGATATCCAGCGCGATTTCATCGAACTCAGCTTCGAATTGGAATCGGGCCGCCCGCTTGAATATTTCTCGCGGTTCGAAGATCCGATCTCGATCCGCGTCACCGGCAGCCCGCCGCCCACCTTGATTCCCGATCTCAACCGCCTCGTACACCGCTTGCGCACCGAAGCCGGGATCGACGTGGCCCGTGTCCGTTCGGACACCGCCAACATCACGATCGAGGCGGTCCCACGCAGCGAAATCCGCCGCCACCTGCCGAAAGCGGCCTGTTTCGTGGTGCCCAACATCTCGCGCCTGTCGCAATACCGCAAAGCGCGCCACAGCCGGATCACCAATTGGTCGCTGCTTAAAAAACGCGAAAAGCTGGCGATATTCCTGCCCAACGACAGCTCCCCCCAAGAGGTGCGCGACTGCCTGCACGAGGAACTGGCACAGGCCATCGGCCCGCTGAACGATCTTTACCGCCTGCCCGACTCCGTCTTCAACGACGATAACGTGCATACCGTGCTCACCGGCTTCGACATGCTTATCCTGCGGACCTATTACGCGCCCGAATTGCGCGCGGGCATGACCCGCGCACAGGTGATGCGCCGCCTGCCCGCCATTCTCAGCCGCCTGAACCCCGCAGGCGACAAGATCGGGCCTCGCCGTGCCAGCAGCACACCGCGCGCTTGGGTGCGCAACATCCAGAACGCACTTGGACCGGGTGCCCGACCCACCCAACGCCGCAGCGCCGCGCGCGAAGCCCTGCGTATTGCCGAGGCAGTCGGCTGGCACGACCACCGCCGCGCCTTCTCGCACTTTGCGCTTGGCCGGTTGACGCAGGCCACCGATCCGGATTTCGCACAAGATCAATTCGTCATTGCCGACCAGTTCTACAAGCGCACCCCCGGAACCGATTTGCACCGCGCCTATACCGCGTCACAACTGGCCGCCTACGCCATTGCCCAAGGCCGGGGCGAAGATGCCCTGATGCTTCTTGGGCCGCACCTTGCCACCGCCGAGCGCCATGAAAACGCGGCGCTTCTCGCGACCCTGATGATGCTGCGCGCCGAGGCGCTGGAACTTTCGGGGCGCGTCGCCGAAGCGCAGTCCGTCCGGCTGGACAGTCTGGGCTGGGCGCGCTACGGATTCGGCGCGGACTGGGCCGTGCGCGCAAAACTGCGCGAGATCTCGGCGCTCAGCCCGCTCAAGGGACCCAACGGCTAACAGGGCTGGCACACATGATCATCATTATTGGCGCCATTCTCGGCGCCGTCACCGGCGCGCTGATCGCCAAGCGCCGCAAAGGCAACACCGCCGATATCCTGCAATACGCGGCGGTCTATTGCCTTGTCTTCACGCTGGCGGCGCTGTTCATCACGATCTTCATCTATCGCGGCGCCACCTGATCCGCGATGTTCTTGCCGTTCTTCGATACCCTGCGAAAAACCGGTATCCCGGTCAGCCTGCGGGAATACCTGACATTCCTTGAGGCGCTGACCACCGATCTCGTCACCTATGACATCGAGGGGTTCTATTACCTCGCACGCAGCGCCATGGTGAAAGACGAGCGCATGATCGACCGCTTCGATCGCGCCTTTTCCAATTGCTTTCAAGGGCTTGAAGAAATCTCGGCCAAGGACGTCCTCAATGCCGTGGACATCCCCGAAGACTGGCTGCGCAAGATGGCCGAAAAGCATCTCTCGCCAGAAGAACAAGCCGAGATCGAGGCGCTTGGCGGCTTTGACAAGCTGATGGAAACCCTCAAGGAGCGTCTCAAGGAACAGGAAGGCCGCCACCAAGGGGGCAACAAATGGATCGGCACCGCCGGCACCTCGCCCTTCGGTGCCTATGGCTACAACCCCGAAGGCGTGCGCATCGGGCAGGACAAATCCCGCCACCGCCGCGCCGTCAAAGTTTGGGACAAGCGCGAGTTCCGCAACCTCGACGACAGCGTCGAGATCGGCACACGCAACATCAAGGTGGCGCTGAAACGCCTGCGCCAATGGGTGCGCTACGGCGCGGATGAAGAACTCGACCTCGATGGCACCATCCGCGCCACCGCCGAACATGGCTATCTTGACGTGCAAACCCGCCCCGAGCGGCGCAATGCCGTGAAGGTGCTGCTGTTTCTGGATGTCGGCGGCTCCATGGACGACCATATCAAGGTGGTTGAGGAACTCTTCTCGGCGGCCCGCGCCGAATTCAAGCACCTCGAATACTACTATTTCCACAACTGCCTTTACGAAGGCGTCTGGCGCGACAACGCCCGCCGCTGGAACGAGGTGACACCAACATGGGACGTGCTGCACACCTACGGGCCGGACTATAAATGTATCTTCGTCGGCGATGCCTCCATGTCGCCCTACGAAATCGCCTATCCCGGTGGCGCGAACGAGCATTGGAACGCCGAAGCGGGCCAGACATGGCTGGAGCGCGCACGGCAGCAATGGCCCGATCACCTCTGGATCAACCCCGTCCCGCAAGGGCATTGGCCCTATACCCAGTCGATCAAGATGATCCACGAGATTTTCGAGGGCCGCATGGTGCCGATGACCCTCAAAGGGCTGGATTCAGGGATGCGCGACCTGGTGCGGTGATCCGACGCGCGGGTTGAAACCCCTCGCTCTTATGTTAACTCAAAGTCACATGCGGCGTGCGCCTGATGCGCAACGCTGCCACGGGAAAGCGGCGCGGCAGAGCGCCCGGACCACCATGAACCGGCCCGGTCCACCCTTTATCAAGCGATCATCCTGCCATCCCCCGGCGCTCCTGCGCCGCGTGGGGCATTTGATCATCGTGACACGAAAAAGAAGGAGTCTTGACCATGACCATCGAAGAACTGGAAACCCGTATCGAATCCCTCCGCGCCTCGGGCATGCATATTGCCGCCAAGGCGATGATCCGCGAACGCGACAAGCTCAAGCGTCAGGCTTGACCAAAAGGTGCGGCTGCGCCGCGCAGGGTAAGTGGGGATGAGGGGCGCTGCCCCTCAAACACCCCGGGATATTTGAAAACAGAAGAAGGGCTATTCGAGCGCCTGTTCAATATCCTCAATCAGGTCACTTGCATCTTCGATCCCAACCGACAGGCGCAGGAGGTTTTCGGGAATGCCGGTGTGTGGCTCAATGACGTGGCGATGCTCAACAAGGCTTTCGACCCCGCCCAGTGACGTTGCGCGGTGGAATATCTCTAGCCGGGACGCGACGCGCGCGGCGGCGTCGAACCCACCCTTCACAAGCACCGAAACAAGGCAGCCAAAGCCGCCCTGCATCTGCGCTTTGGCCAGATCATGTTGCGGGTGCGCTTCGAGGCCCGGGTACCAAACGGCCTCGACCCCGGGATGGTTTTCCAAGCGCGCTGCGATTTTCAGTGCCGTTTCGCTGCTGCGCTCGACGCGCAGCGGAAGGGTGCGCATGCCCCGCATCAAAAGCCATGCCTCGAAGGGGCCAAGGATTGCCCCGGCATCGTGCCGGTCGGTGCAAATCGCGCCCCAGGCCGGGAGGCCCTCGTCTCTCACGCAAAGCGCACCAGCGACCACGTCGGAGTGGCCGTTCAGCCCCTTGGTCGCCGAGTGCATGACAAGATCGGCCCCCATCTCCAAGGGCCGCATCAACACCGGTGTCGCGGCCGTGGCATCCACGGCCAGCAACGCCCCCGCCGCGTGGGCCAGTTCTGCCGCCTGCGCGATATCCACCAGCTTGAGCCAAGGGTTCGAAGGCACCTCGATCCAGACCAGATCGGCCTTGGCCTCCAAGGCCTGCGCCAGCAAGACAGGGTCGGCGGCCTCGACCTCGTGCAGGGCGATGCCGCGCCGCGCGCAGAACTCCCGCGCCCATTTCACCGTGCCCCAGTAGATGCCCGACTGCATGACGATCCGGCCACCGTTCGGCACCGTGCGAAAAAGCCCCGCAATCGCCGCCATGCCCGAAGGGAAAAGCCGGGTCGCCGCCGCCCCTTCAAGCGCGCGGATCACCGCCTCGGCCTGTCGCACCGTATCATTATCATCCCGGCCATAGATATTATCTGCCCGCAAAGGCGCGTAGTCGCCTCCACGCCCATAGGTCGAAGCCACCGAGACCCCCGGCACCACGCCGCCAGTGTCCTGCTCTGTCGCGCCCGCGGCCTGTGCCGCTACGGTGGCCG
>DATFKJ010000061.1:0-7219 GCA_035268705.1 Roseovarius sp.
TCCGCACCGCCCTTTTGGCTGAGGTCGAGCGCGCCACGCCTGGCGCCGACATGCCGTGGCCCGAGGGGTATCCCGGCGTCTATGGTGAGCGACGGCGCACCTGTGGTTTTCAGCTTTATGAGGCGGTGGGTATCGCGCGGGATGATCGCGCGGCCCGCGCCGAGCAATCCATGCAGAACTATCGCCTCTTTGGCGCGCCGCATGTCGCGATTGTCCATGCCGAGGCGGCACTTGGGCCCTATGGCGCGATGGATACCGGCGGCTTTGTGACGGCTTTTCTGCTGGCCGCGACGGCGCGGGGGATCGGCACAATCGCGCAGGCCTCGGTCGCGGCCTACCCCGACCTGATCCGCGCGCATTTCGGCCTGCCCGACACGCGCAACATCCTTTGTGCCATCAGCTTTGGCTACCCCGACCCCGACCACCCCGCCAACCAATTCCGCACCGAGCGCGCGGCGCTTGACGACATCCTCGACCTGCGCGGTTGAGCCAAGGAAAGGAGCCCGCCCATGCGCGCGCTTTTGCAACGTGTCTCCCATGCGTCTGTCACCGTGGAGGGCCAAGTGATCGGGCAGACCGGCCCCGGCCTGCTGGTGCTGATTTGCGCCATGCAGGGGGATGGTGAGGCGCAGGCCGACCAACTGGCCGCCAAGATCGCCAAGCTGCGGATTTTCACCGATGAAGCGGGCAAGATGAACCGCTCGGTGCGCGATGTCGGGGGCTCGGCCCTTGTGGTCAGTCAATTCACGCTCGCCGCCGATACTTCGCGCGGCAACCGGCCCGGTTTTTCCGCCGCCGCCCCGCCCGACGAGGGCAAGCGGCTTTACGAGTATTTCGCCGAACAACTGGCCGCCCAAGGCCTGCCGGTCGAGACCGGCGAGTTTGGCGCTGACATGAAGGTGGAATTGCTCAATGATGGGCCTGTGACCATCTGGATCGACACCGATGCAGGAAAGGGTGTGGCATGACATTGGCAAAACGAGACTGGGTGCCCGAGGGCTGCGAGGCGCGGGTACAGGAGATTGCGGGTCAAACCGCGAAATCCGGGTCAGATGCCCTGCGCGACCGGATCGAAGGCTTGGCAAAGGAAAACCTGCGCATCCATGAGCGCGCGTGCTTCAACCTCAACCCCGCGACCAACGTGATGAACCCGCGCGCCGAGGCGCTTTTGTCGGCCGGTTTGGGCTCGCGCCCCTCGCTCGGCTATCCGGGCGACAAGTACGAGATGGGCCTTGAGGCCATCGAAGAAGTCGAGGTGATCGCGGCAGAGCTTTGTGCCGAGGTTTTCAACGCCAAATACGCCGAAATTCGCGTTCCGTCGGGGGCGATTGCCAATCTTTATGGCTTCATGGCCACCTGCAAACCGGGGGATACGATCATCGTGCCCCCCGCAAGTATCGGCGGCCATGTTACGCACCACGAGGCCGGATGCGCCGGGCTTTATGGGCTGAACATCCTGCCCGCCCCGGTGCTGGCCGATGGCTATACCGTGGACACCAAAGCCCTGCGCGATCTGGCGCATAAGGTGAACCCGGCGCTGATCACCATCGGCGGTAGCCTGAACCTTTTCGAACACCCGGTGGCCGAGGCGCGGCAGGTGGCCGATGAGGTGGGCGCGAAGCTGTTGTTCGACGCCGCCCACCAATGCGGGATCATCGCGGGGCGCGCATGGCGTAACCCGCTGGATGAGGGCGCGCATTTGATGACCATGTCCACCTACAAAAGCCTTGGCGGGCCTGCGGGTGGTTTGATCGTGACGAATGACACCGATCTGGCGCAGGCCTTGGATGCCATCGCCTTTCCGGGAATGACGGCGAACTTCGATGCCGCGAAATCAGCGGCGCTGGCGGTAACCATGCTGGATTGGCGCGACCAAGGGGCGGGATATGCGCAGGCGATGATTGATCTGGCCCAAGCCATGGCAGCCGCGCTGGATGCCCAAGGCCTGCCGGTCTTCGCCAAGGAACAGGGCTTTACCCGCTCGCATCAATTCGCGCTGGAGGCCGCGCGGTTCGGCGGTGGGCAG
Organism: Roseovarius sp.; assembly: GCA_035268705.1. Classification (GTDB taxonomy): domain Bacteria; phylum Pseudomonadota; class Alphaproteobacteria; order Rhodobacterales; family Rhodobacteraceae; genus Roseovarius. The sequence continues at coordinate 2,027 of DATFKJ010000061.1, forward strand.
GCGGCTTCGAAAACCCTGTGCAAGGCGGGCTTTCTGGCCTGTGGCATTGGCCTGCCGATTGAAGAGGTCGAAGGCGATATGAACGGGCTGCGCATCGGCACGCCGGAACTTGTCCGTTGGGGTGTTGGGGTGGATCATGCCGAACGGCTGGCCAACCTGATTGCCATGGCGCTGACCTCGAACGCGCCCGAGGCTTTGGCTGAGGAAGTAGCCGAGTTCCGGGGCGAGTTCACGACCCTTCACTACGTCACCTAAGGGGCCGAAATCTCCAAAAGATTTCGGTCCGATTTCTTTTCAAGAAATCGGCAAAGTCGGCGGTTGGGTCACTTTCCGTAATAGTCTCGGAACCATGCGACGAAGTGCTTGATCCCTTCGCGTACGTCGGTTTGTGGGCGATAGCCTGTCAGCTCCTGCAACAGCGTGGCGTCGGCCCATGTGGCGGGCACATCGCCCTTTTGCATCTCCATCATGTTGCGTGCAGCTTTCATGCCCAGCGCGTCTTCGATCGCCTCGACGAAATCCAGCAGGCGCACGGTTTGCGAGTTGCCGATGTTGACCACCCGGTATGGGGCCACCGGTGACAGGCTGTCGTGCTCGGCAATCTGGTCCGGGTTTTCGGGGCGCTCGGGGGGGGCATCGATCAACAGGCGGATACCGCGCACCAGATCGCTGATATAGGTGAAATCGCGGTACATCTCACCGTGATTATAGACGTCGATGGGCCGCCCATCGAGGATCGCATCGACGAATTTGAACAGCGCCATATCGGGCCGCCCCCACGGCCCATAGACGGTGAAGAACCGGAATATGGTCGTGGGGATATTCCACAGATGCGCATAGGAATGGCCCATCGCCTCGCCCGCCTTTTTGGTGGCGGCATAGATCGTCATCTGCGTGTCGGCCTTTTGCGTCTCGCGGTAAGGCATATCGGTTTCCGCGCCATAAACCGAACTGGTCGAAGCCATCAGAAGATGCTTGACCGCATGGCACCGGGCCACCTCCATCACGTTGAAGGTGCCCACGACATTGGCGTCGATATAAGCGCGCGGGTTCTCTAAGCTGTAGCGCACGCCCGCTTGCGCCGCCAAATGCACGATCACCTCGGGGCGGAACTCATCGGTGACCCGATCAAGCGTTTCGACATCCTCCAGCATCGCCTCCACGCCAACGAACCCGGGGTTTTGCGACAGCATCTGGTGGCGGCGTTGTTTCAGGCGGACGTCGTAATAGTCGGTGATCCCGTCAAGACCGAGTACCGTATGCCCCTCGCGCAGCAACACGTCGGCCAGATGATAGCCGATGAAACCCGCCGTGCCGGTGATGAAGACCCGTGTCATGCCGCCCTGCCCCCTTCGTCTTTTAACGGATAACGTCGCGCGCTCCTTGTCCCTTCACAAGCAAGATCAACCAAAACAAGTCAATGGATTTTTGGAACCCATAATTTCTGACTAATTTTGTCAAATATCCCTTGACCCAGTCGCCACAACTGGTATCTGACAAAATTAGTAAACAATCAAACTTGGAGGACCGCATGTCATCTCTTCGCACCACTTCGATCCTTGCCCTTGCCGCCAGCATCACGCTTGGCGCCGCTGTTCAGGCCAAGGCCGACGAACTCAATCTCTACTCCTCGCGTCACTATGACACCGATGAGCGGCTCTACAGTGAGTTCGAAGAGATGACCGGGATCACCATCAACCGCATCGAAGGCAAGGCCGACGAACTGATCGCGCGGATGAAGGCCGAGGGGGACAATTCCCCGGCGGATGTGCTGCTGACGGTGGATACCTCGCGGCTGGAACGCGCCAAGAACGAAGGCGTCCTTCAGTCGGTCGAGAGCGATACACTCGAAGCCCGTATCCCTGATTACCTGCAAGATGAAGACAACCAGTGGTTCGGCTTCTCGCAACGTGCCCGCATCATCTTCTATGACAAGACCGACGTAGAAAACCCGCCGAAATCCTACGTCGAACTGGCCGACCCCGCTTACAAAGGCTTGGTGTGCCACCGCTCTTCGACGAATGTCTATTCGCTGACCCTGCTTTCGGCGGTTATCGAAAACCACGGCGAGGAAGCCGCCAAGGACTGGGCCGCTGGCGTGGTCGAGAACTTTGCCCGCGACCCCCAAGGCGGTGACACCGATCAGTTGCGCGGGCTTGTCTCGGGCGAATGCGACGTGTCGGTCGGCAACACCTATTACTTCGCCCGCGCCCTGCGCAAAGACGTCAACGGCCTGCCCGCCGACGCCATGGAAAACATCGGCTGGGTCTTTCCGGCACAGGATGCCGAAGGCGCGCATATGAACCTGTCGGGCGGCGGCGTGGCGGCCTATGCCCCTAACAGCGAGAATGCCGTGAAATTCCTTGAATACCTCGCCTCCGATCAGGCGCAGAAGTATTTCTCGGCCGGCAACGATGAATACCCGGCGGTCCCCGGTGTTGGCCTCAGCGACTCGGTTGCGCAACTGGGCATCTTCAAGCCCGACGATGTTGACCTGAGCGAAGTTGCCAAGAATGTGCCCACGGCGCAGAAGATCTTTAATGAAGTGGGCTGGAAATAACCCTCCCTTCGGCTCACCTTCGGCGGGCGCGGGATACCTCGCGCCCGCTTTCGTTTGTGCGGTACTTTTGTATCTTCGCAGAGCTGGACCTGTCGCGTATTTGTGCCGCTCCGATTGCTGACTTATGCAGCCTTTGCTTCGAAGGCCAAAGGGCTTTTCCAGCCGAGGGCTGAGTGCCTTCTTCGCGAATTGTAGAACCCGTTGATGTATTCGAAGATTGCGATCTCGGCATCCCTGCGCGTTTTCCATGACCGCTGCCATAGCAACTCGGCCTTGATTGTCTTGAAGAAGGCTTCGATGGCCGCGTTATCGTAGCAGTTGCCGGTTCCACTCATAGACATTCTGAAGCCGTTCCGGCGCAGGATTTTCTGATAATCGTGAGAGCAATATTGGGCGGATTCAAGCGGTCGTCGCAACGGTTCCTAATTGGAGGTTGTGATGACAAACCGCAAACGCGCATCAGAGCGCAGCACGCGAGGTAAACAGCATTCACCGGGACGGCCACGGGCGGCACTGCGTTCCCAGCAAGTCATGTTTTGGCAGCTCATAAAGGAAGGCGTTCCCAGCGAAGACGCTGGGGTGCAAGCTGGCGCGTCTGCCCCAGTTGGCAGTCGTTGGTTTCGAGAGGCCGGAGGTATGCCGCCATCCAAGTTTGCAAATTCATCTCAGCCGCTTTCCCGTTGGTATCTATGTTTTGCCGAGCGCGAGGAGATCGCCTTGTACAGAGCGCAAGGCTTTGGTGTCAGTGCGATTGCACGGAAGATCGAACGATCCGCCTCGACCGTTTCCCAGGAATTTCGACGGAATGCAGCGACACGCTCAGGGGGTTTTGAATATAGAGCGACAACAGCGCAATGGCATGCGGATCGCGCGGCACGCAGGCCAAAGCTCACCAAGCTGGCGCAGAACGACGCCTTGCGGCAGTATGTTGAAGATCGGCTCTCAGGTCAGCTCTCAGGTCCAAACGGGAACATCGTGGACGGTCCTGAAGTGTCTTGGACGAAGAGACGGTATGTGCGCCGACAACATCGCAGATGGGCAACGGCTTGGAGCCCTGAGCCGATCGCCCGCCGTTTGCCGCTTGATTCTCCGGATGACCCGATGATGCGTGTCAGCCATGAGGCCATATATTAGTCCTTGTTCACTCAAGGCCGTGGCGCGCTACGGCGGGAGTTGGTTGCCTGCTTGCGTTCCGGACGGGCGTTACGTGTCCCGCGAGCGCGACGAAAGGGCAAAGGCAAACCGTTTGTGTCCGATCAAATCATGATCAGCGAACGCCCCGACGAAGTAGAAGACCGTGCTGTGCCGGGTCATTGGGAAGGCGAGCTGATCCTCGGCCTCAAGAGCTCGGCGATCGGCACTCTGGTAGAACGCAAAACACGGTTCACGCTGCTGCTGCATCTGCCACCGATGCCCGGTCATGGTGCAGGTCCGCACAAAAAGAACGGTCCCGCGCTTGCAGGTCACGGTGCTGAGGCTGTTCGAGATGCCATTACCAAATCAATTCAGAGGCTTCCAAGCCACTTGTACAAATCACTCACATGGGACCAGGGTGCTGAGATGGCACAGCATGCGAAACTGAAGACAGATACGGGCCTCCAGGTGTTCTGCTGTGATCCTCAAAGCCCCTGGCAGCGCGGTAGCAATGAGAAAACCAATGGCCTGTTGCGCCAGTACTTCCCCAAGGGCACAGATCTCAGAGATATAGCTAAAAGTTGGTGATAGCCCCTGAGGGGCGGCATATCATGGCGTTGTTCACGCGCCGCAATTCTCGACTGAGAAAAGGATATGCCACATGACGACGAATACCATTACCCAGCTAACCGATCCACAGGGATTTTCGCCTGATCCACTGACGAACCTGCTACGATCCGGTGCGCAGCGTCTGATCGAGCAAGAGGTTGGAGCCGACCTTTCAGTTCTGTTGGAGCCTATGCATCTGACAAAACGGACGACGGTCGGGCTCGACTGGTGCGCCACGGTCACCTGCCTGAACGCGAAGTAATCACTGGGATCGGCGCGGTGCCGGTCAAAGTGCCACGCGTGCGTGATCGGGGTGATACCGTTGAGAAAGTCCGGTTCACATCAACGATCCTGCCGCCCTATCTGCGCAAAGCCAAATCCATCGAAGAGCTGCTGCCCTGGCTATATCTCAAAGGTATTTCGACCGGCGACTTTCACGAGGCGCTTGCCGCTTTGCTCGGCCCCAATGCCGCAGGGCTGCCCTCAAGCACTATATCGCGGCTCAAGGCGGATTGGTGGGACGAGTATGATCGCTGGCAGCGGCGCGATCTCAGCACCCGGCGGTTCGTCTACATCTGGGCGGACGGTGTCTACTTCCGGCCACGAATGGCTGAAGAAAAACAATGTGTTTTGGTACCTATCGGGGCAGATGAATGGGGTCGCAAAGAGATCATCGGCCTCGCTGATGGCTACCGAGAAAGCACCCAGAGCTGGCGTGAACTGCTGCTTGATTTGCAGCGCCGAGGCCTCACCCATGCGCCTGATCTTGCCATTGGGGATGGTGCTTTGGGGTTCTGGAATGCGCTGCGCGAGGTCTTTGGAGCGGCACAGGAACAGCGTTGCTGGTTCCACAAAACGGGCAATGTGCTGAACGCGATGCCAAAGTGAGC
>DATFKJ010000062.1:0-2840 GCA_035268705.1 Roseovarius sp.
GGGCACCTTGGGCAAGCGTGACGGAATGCTGATTCACGCCGATTGACCGACCTACGGCGAGGAATTGATCGACAAAGACGCCGACCGCGAGATGAACTGGGTGGTCGACCTGATCGAGCAGGTCCGCTCGGCCCGGGCGCAAGTGCATGTGCCCGTCGGCCTCTACATCCCCGTTCTGTGCTCCGAGCTTGACGACAAGGGGCGCGCCGCATGGGAGCGCAACGAAGTGATGATCAAGCGTCTTGCCCGCATCGACAGTCTTACAGATGTCGGTGAATTGCCCAAGGGCTGCATCACCGTGGCCGTCGAAGGTGGAAGCCTTGCCTTGCCCCTCGCGGATGTCATCGACGTCGGCGAGGAAAAGGCGCGGCTGGAGAAAGCCCTCGGCAAGCTGGAAAAGGAGTTGGGCGGTCTGCGCGGGCGGCTCAACAACCCTAAATTCGTCGCAAGCGCGCCCGAGGATGTGGTCGAAGAAGCCCGGGAAAACCTGCGTGCCCGCGAGGAAGAAGAAGGCAAGCTGCGCGCGGCCTTGGACCGACTGGCTGAACTGGGGTAAATCGTACCACGCGGGATAAGGGACTGTTTTCTTTGAAAGAAAACAGTCCGCAATCATTCAGGGAGTGCGATGCCCGCGTGCTCAACGCACCTGCGGATTCGATCCAAGGAGCTTTGGGCCAAGGGCACCCTGTTCAGACCGGGTGTGGCCATCCGTAGGGTGCGCATTCATGCGCACCGCGCCGCGCCTAAAGCGTTCCGCCTTTGACCTGAGACATCAGCGAAAGGCGGAACGCGTGCAACAATTGAGCGGAGCACTGTGTTTCGCGAAAATCTGCACCTCAGGTTTTTGCGAAACGCTTTAGCCTTCCAGCGTCCGTGCCACCTTGCATCCCGTCCCGCTTTGCCCTTAGCTGCCCCCATGACCGGACCACGCTATACTGACCTTATCCAATCGCTACCCTCCACCGTGCCCTTCGTCGGCCCCGAGGAACAGGAACGCGCCCGTGGCGCGCCTTTCCGCGCACGGCTTGGCGCCAATGAAAGCCTGTTCGGCCCCTCGCCCAAGGCCATTGACGCGATGCAGGCCGAGCTTGCCGACATCTGGAAATACGGCGATCCCAGCAGCCATGATTTGCGCCGGGCTCTGGCCACGAACATGGCCTGCGCCCCCGAAAATATCCTTGTGGGAGAGGGTATTGACGGGCTTCTGGGCAATCTGGTCCGGCTTCTGATTGGCCCCGGCGACGCGGTTGTAACCTCTGATGGCGCCTACCCGACCTTTAATTATCATGTGGCCGGTTTCGGCGGTGCGCTGCACAAGGTGGCTTACGTCGACGATCACGAAGACCCCTCGCTTCTTTTTGCCAAGGCCCGTGAGGTTGACGCGAAGCTGGTCTATCTCGCCAACCCTGATAATCCGATGGGGACATGGCACGATGGCGCAAAGCTCACTGTAGCTCTGGATGACCTACCCGAGGGCTGCCTGCTGCTGCTGGATGAGGCGTATATCGAGTTCGCACCCCATGGCACCGCGCCCACGATCGACGCCGAAGACCCCCGTGTCATCCGGATGCGCACCTTTTCCAAGGCGCACGGTATGGCGGGCGCCCGGATCGGATACGCGACCGGTGCCGCTGACCTGATCAAGAGCTTTGACAAGATCCGCAACCATTTCGGTATGACCCGTGTGGCACAAGCTGGCGCCTTGGCTGCCCTCAAAGACGCAGATTGGCTCTCGCATGTGCAGGATGAGGTCGCCCAAGCACGTCGCCGCATTGACCAGATCGCACGCGACAATGGTCTGTCCACCCTGCCCTCGGCGACCAATTTCGTCGCTCTTGATTGCGGCGGCGATGGGGATTTCGCCAAATCTGTCCTCGACGCGCTTGTCGAACGCGGTGTCTTCGTGCGCATGCCCTTCGTCGCACCGCAAAACCGCTGCATCCGCATCAGTTGTGGCCGCCCGCAAGACCTCGACGTTTTGGCCCAAGCCCTGCCCGAGGCGTTGGCCGAGGTGCGTGGTTGAAGGCAAAATCTAAGACGGCTGTATATGATCCACAAAAATTGCATAGCAACCACCGTGCGTGTTCGGGATTAAAACCGGGTTAAAGCCACCACAGGAATTATCTGTTTCCTACGGCTCGTATGCTCCTGCACCGACCGCAGCGGCTTTTTGTACAAAACATACGAAATATTCCGCGCATTCCCGGGGCCTCCGCAAATTAACCTGATTTTTGCGGAATCCGCGCTAGACTGGTCACCATGCGACGTGGAAACATGCCCTCCGCCCCGGATTACACCAACGCTGCCTTGGCCATGGGATTGGTGAATCTCTTCTGGGTTTTCATGGTCTTATGGGCCAACTTCGGCTTACCCGTTGTTTTGGCAACAGCCTACGGCTTGGACCGGCTCATCGTTTGGCTGTCCAGACGTCGCTGAATTTCCTTTTTCCGCCAACACCTTAGCCGCAGCATCCAAAGCGCCCGCTCCATGTGGAACGCCCAAGGCCAACAGTCCCGCATTGACCGACGCCAGCATTCCCAGAACCATGTGCGCATTCACATGGCCCATATGCCCCATGCGGAAGAACCCATGCCACGACGGATCACCCGGCTCGGCCATTCCAAGCCCGATGCCCAAAGTCACCTCTGCCTCGCGCTCCAGCCCAGCGCGCAGCTCTGTCCCGTGAGGCGCACCGATCCGAAGCGATGTGACCGCATGGCTTCGATGCGCCGCATGCGCAACATTTAGGGTCAAAGGCCCGCTCTGCCCCCATATTTCGCAGGCCGCCCAAATCGCCCGCGCCAAACGCTCATGCCGATCCCAGATCGCCTCAAGCCCTT
>DATFKJ010000063.1:0-4362 GCA_035268705.1 Roseovarius sp.
AATAGCTTGAAGCGGCTCAACCGCGGCGTGGCAATCTTGGTTGGCATCATGTTGCTGACCTGCGCCGCTGTCGTGCTGGCCGATATCGTTCTGCGGCAGGTGGGGTCCTCTTTCGGGGGGACCGATGAAATCAGCGGCTATGCCATGGCGATTGCCACGTCATGGGGCATGGGCTTTGCGCTGATGGAGTTGGGCCATGTGCGTATTGATATTTTACGCAGTCGCAACGGCCCCAAGGGCCGGGCGGCGTTTGATCTGTTTTCCATGCTGGTGCTGAGCGGGGTTGTGACCCTGATTGCCGTCAAGGCATGGCCGGTGCTGGACCGCTCGCTTTCCATGGGATCGCGCGCCAACACGCCGCTTGAGACATTGCTTTGGACGGTGCAATTGCCGTGGTTTGCCGGGTGGGTCTGGTTCGCCGCGATGTCGTGGCTGACGTTCATCGCCGCGCTGATGCTGGTGGCGCAGGGCAAATTCGGGGCGAGCGAAGCCGCCATCGGCGCCTTTGGCGAAGAGGAGACGGTATCATGATCGGCTATGTCTCCATCGGGCTTCTGGCACTTCTGAGCCTGTCGATTCCTGTGGGGATCGTGCTGTTTCTGCTTGGCTTTGGTGTCGATACGTTTTTCAGCCCCTTCCCGTTGATCCGGGGTCTGGGCAATATGGTCTGGTCAACTTCGAACAATGCCACGCTGATCGCTATCCCCTTCTTCGTGATGCTGGGCGAAATTCTTGTGCGCAGTGGCGTGGCCGCGCGGACCTATGCCGCGCTGGACAAGTGGATTTCATGGCTGCCCGGTGGCTTGGTGCATGCCAATGTGGCCACGGCCACGATGTTCTCGGCCACCTCGGGCAGTTCGGTCGCCACGGCGGCGACGGTGGCCACGGTGGCCATGCCGCAGGCCGAAAAGCTGGGCTACGATCCCAAGCTGTTTTCCGGCGCGATTGCCGCCGGCGGCACGCTTGGCATCATGATACCGCCCTCGATCAACCTGATCGTTTACGGCTTTCTGACGCAAACCTCGATCCCGCAGTTGTTCTTGGCCGGGCTTGTGCCGGGGATCGGGCTTGCCTTGGCCTTCATCGTCATAACGGCGCTGATTTGTACGATCCGGCCCGAGCTGGGCGGGGAGCGGCGCATGTTCCCACTGCCCGAGATGCTGCGCGCTTTGGTACACCTGATCCCGATCATCCTTTTGTTCACCGTCATTATCGGGACGATCTACAAAGGTTGGGCCACCCCCACCGAGGCGGCGGCCGTCGGCGTGGCCGGGGCCGTGGTCATTGCGGCGGTCTTTGGCGGGGTCTCGATCGCCATGTTCTATGAAAGCATCCTTGGCACGGTAAAGATCACCTCGATGATCATGCTGGTGGTGCTGGGGGCCTCTTTCCTCAACTTCACGCTGGCCTCGGCGGGCTTGGGCAATGAACTCAGGCAGTTTCTTGACGGGCTTGGCCTGACGCCGCTTATGACCATCCTTGTGATCGTGGGCATCTACATCGTGCTTGGATTCTTTATCGAAACCCTGTCGCTGATGGTGGTGACGATCCCGATCATCGTGCCCTTGGTCGTTGAAATGGGGTACGATCCGATCTGGTTCGGCATCCTGATGATCGTGCTGATCGAGATGGCCCTGATCACCCCGCCCGTGGGCCTGAACCTTTACGTGGTGCAGGGCGCGCGACAATCGGGCACCATGAGCGAGGTAATGTTGGGGGCCATTCCCTATGTCATTGCCATGCTTCTGATGGCGGTCGCCCTGATCGCTTTCCCGCAAATCGCGCTCTATCTACCAGGGGCCTTGCAATAGATCGCAGCGCATAATCCCAACCCGTAGGGCAACACGGCGTTGCGCGAAAATCTGTGATTCAGGTTTTTCGCGAAACGCTTTATCAACTCATCAGCGGTGCGACAGCCCGCAATGAAATTCAAGGGAGGTCCGATGACCGGTACTGTCGATCTGAATGCCGATATGGGCGAAAGCTTTGGCGATTGGACCATGGGCGACGATGCCGCGCTTTTGCAGATTGTGACCTCGGCCAATATCGCCTGCGGGATGCACGCGGGCGATTGGGACGTGATCGCACGGACCATGCAGGCCGCGAAGGCGAATAGTGTTGGCATCGGCGCACACCCGGGCTTTGCCGATTTGCAGGGTTTCGGGCGGCGGCGGATGCATGTTCCGCTTGAGAGCCTTGGCAATCTGGTACGTTATCAGCTTGGCGCAGCGCTCGGCATGGCCCGGGCACAGGGCGCAAAGGTGCGGCACCTGAAGCTGCACGGGGCCTTGGCGAATATGGCATCAGAGGATCAGGCCATGGCGCGCGCCTGCTATGAGGCGGCCCTGTCGGTCGATCCCGAGATCATCATCATGGTTCTGGCAGGCACCGCACAACAGGCGGCGGTCAGCGAACTGGGGTGCAATGCCGCCTGCGAAATTTTCGCCGACCGCGCCTACAACGACGATGCAACACTCGTTGACCGTAGCCAGCCCGGCGCGGTGATCCATGACGCGCAGGCGGCGGCCAAGCGGATGGTCGAGATGGTCAGCGCCGGTGCCATCATCACCGAGAGCGGCAAGCATATTCCCACGCGGATCGACACGATCTGTTTGCATGGGGATACCGCCGAGGCGGTTCAAATCGCGGCGCAAGTGCGGGCTGCGCTTGAGGCGGATGGTGTTACGCTGAAGGCCTTTGACGGCGCGCCAATCTGAGGTTTAGTGCGCCTCGGCCCAGTTGTCTCCTTGGCCTGCGTCCACCACCAGCGGCACGTCGATCTTGACCGCCGGGTTAGCCGCCCCTTCCATCACGTCGCGGGCGGTGTCGATCAGTTCATCGACGCCACCCTCGGCCACCTCGAAAATCAATTCGTCGTGGACCTGTAGAAGCATCTTGGCGGGTTGGCCTTCGATAGCGTCGGGCATACGGATCATAGCGCGGCGGATGATGTCGGCGGCGGTGCCTTGGATCGGCGCATTGATCGCCGCGCGTTTGGCAAATCCGGCGCGCGGGCCTTTGGCGGTAATCTCGGGCGTATGAATCTTGCGACCAAAGAGGGTTTGGACAAAGCCGTGTTCCTTGGCGAAACCCACGGTGTCATCCATATAGGCCTTGATGCCGGGAAAGCGTTCGAAATAGCGGTCGATGAAGCCCTGAGCGTCCTTGCGCGGGATGCGCAGGTTGCGGGCAAGACCAAAGCCGGAAATGCCGTAGATCACGCCGAAATTGATGGCCTTGGCCTGACGGCGGGTATCCGGGGTCATCTCGTCCATTGGCACGTCAAACATTTCCGAGGCGGTCATGGCGTGGATGTCTTGGCCCTCGCGAAACGCTTGCTTCATGGCGGGCAGGTCCGCCACATGCGCCAGAATGCGCAACTCGATCTGTGAATAGTCGAGGCTGACAAGGCGGTTGCCACCTTCGGCCACGAACGCCTCGCGGATGCGGCGGCCTTCTTCTGAGCGGACGGGGATGTTTTGCAGGTTCGGATCGGTCGAGGCCAAGCGCCCGGTGCTGGCCCCGGTTTGCACGTAGGACGTATGCACGCGGCCTGTTTCGGGGTCGATATGATCCTGAAGCGCGTCGGTATAGGTGGATTTCAGTTTCGACAGCGCCCGCCAATCCAGCACCCGCGCGGGCAGGTCGTGTTCGGTGGCCAAATCCTCCAGCACATCAGCGCCGGTGGCATAGGCCCCGGTTTTGCCCTTCTTGCCCCCCTCAAGGCTCATTTCATCGAACAGGATTTCGCCCAATTGCTTGGGGGAGCCGACGTTGAACTTGCGGCCTGCCAATTCGTGAATCTCGTCTTCCAGTTCGGCCATCTTCTGGGCGAACTTGCCGGACATGCGCGAGAGGGTTTCGCGGTCCACCTTGATGCCGTTGCGCTCCATCTTGGCGAGGATGGGCGAGAGGGGGCGTTCGAGGGTTTCGTAAACCGTCGTGACCTTTTCGCGGTGCAGTTGCGGTTTGAAGCTCATCCAAAGGCGCAGGGTGATATCGGCGTCTTCGGCGGCGTATTTCACCGCGTCGTCAATCGGCACACGGTCAAAGGTGATGGCCGATTTGCCACTGCCCAACAGTTCCTTGATCGGGATGGGCGTGTGGCTGAGGTAGCGTTCGGACAGGGTATCCATGCCATGCCCGTGAATGCCGGAATTGAGCGCGTAGGACATCAGCATCGTGTCGTCGATCGGCGTGACCGCGATATCGTGGCGGGCGAAAATCTTGGCGTCATATTTCATGTTCTGCCCGATCTTGAGGATGGCATCATCCTCAAGCACGGGTTTCAGCGCCTTGAGCGCCTCCTCCATCGGGAGCTGTCCTTCGGCCAGTGCATCGGTGCTGAACAGGTCATCGCTG
>DATFKJ010000064.1:0-6489 GCA_035268705.1 Roseovarius sp.
CTCGGCACACCCGGCATGGACCGGTGGCGGTACCCGCTTGATGGATACCGGCGGCCGCGTGTCGAAGTTCAAAAACAAATACGCCGGCCTGGGTTTCTAATCACCCTTTCCGATGTAACGCCAAAGGCGCCGCCCCCCGGGGGCGGCGTTTTTCGTTGTCTGGGCATGACGAAATCTAAACCAATTGCCGCCAACTTGCGGGGCAGAGCACGCAAGAAAGGTTTGATATGGCTGTCAAAGACCGGAGCATTTCGCAAACACTCGACTTGGCCAAGCGCGCGCAACGACGCGGTGCAATAGACGAAGCGCGCGCGCATTATGAACAGGTGCTTGCCCGTTTTCCGGCCAATCGCCGCGCAAAAGACGGGTTGCTCTCACTCGACGCACCCGACCCCAAGGCGCGCAGCGTGGATCAGGCGCAGATCGACACTGTCATGTCGCTATACCGCGCGGGCGAGTATGACACTGCGCTCAAGCAAGCCACAGCCCTGCAACAGCAAGCTCCGGACATTGCAGCCTTGTCGGATATCCGCGCCACCTGCCTGCGCGCCTTGGGCAAACCGGAAAAGGCCCTTCGGATCTATCAAGCAGCGCTGGCCTCCCGCCCGCGTGACTCACAGCTTTGGCGCAACTGCGGCGCGGCCCTGAGTGACCTGCAAAAACTGTCCGAAGCCGAGGGATGTTTTGTCAAAGCCTGCGAATTGGCCCCCGATACCGCCGATCTTTGGTATGTCCTTGCCCAATGCCGCGAACGGCGCGGACATCACCGCCCCGCGTATAACGCTGTAACTCGCGCAATCGAACTGGACCCGTCGCATGTGGACGCCCTCAATCTTCTGGGGTCACTCTTGCGCGAGTTGGGCGAAGTCGGCCTTGCCCGCCGCGCCCATGAACAGGTGCTCCAGACGGGCCGCACGCGCCCGGCACGAAGCGCGGCCCAAACAAATCTCGGAATTCTCGCCGCGGCACAGGGCGACACGACTTCGGCTCAAAGCCACTACAGTGCTGCAATCGAAACCTGCCATGACAACATACAGGCGCACCGCAACCTTGCACGCCTCACCCGATACTCCCCACACCACCCGCATCTGGACACGCTTCGCACCCTGTCGCGGCAAATGAATATTCCAAGGTCCGATCGGGCGTTCTTGCATTTCGCTCTTTTCGAAGCCCTCGATCAGATCGACGAAAGGGACGCGGCATTCGACCATCTCAAGCGTGGCAATGACCTCCGCCATCAACAGCTTCGCTATGACATCTCGCGTGATGTTGCGCTGTTCAAATATCTTGACCTCCTGACGCAAGACATCCCAAGGACATCATCCGGCATGACAGGGCCACGCCCGATCTTCATCGTCGGCATGCCACGCTCGGGCACGACACTTACCGAACGCATTCTTTCAGGCGCGCCCGGGGTTCATTCCGCGGGTGAAATTCCGTCTCTCGGGATCGCGGCCTCCGCGATTCTACGGCAGGTGCGAGATGAAGGTCGCAAGCGCTTGGCGCTTTCCGACCTTGAAACACTTGCGAACTCCCTCCGATCAGACCTCGCGCTCTATGCGCGCGATCGCCCGACCATCACCTGCAAAACCCCGCTCGATTTTCGGTGGGCTGGATTGGCTTTGGCCGCGATGCCAGACGCGCGGGTTGTTCACATTGTTCGCGACCCGATGGAGACATGTTGGTCGAACTATCGAACATGCTTCACGTCGAACGGCAACGGGTTTGCCTACGACCAGAATGATCTTGCCGCCTTCTATCACCTGCACGCGGATCTCATGCAGACATGGCAAGACCGGTTTCCCGACCGCATCCTCACGTTACCATACGCGGAACTTGTCGCTGACTTCGACGCACAGGCACGGGGATTGGTTTCGTTTTGTGAGCTTGGCTGGTCGGATGACTGCCTGCGCCCCGACGCGGCCAAGACCCCTGTCCTGACGGCAAGTGCCGCACAGGTACGCAAGCCCGTGTATAACGGAAATCGGCGCGACTGGCAGCGATACGAAGCGCATCTTGCGCCCTTGATCGAGGGGCTTGCGTAATAGACGCGCCTCACAAAGAACCAACCTTCATCGCATCATCTGGGGCTTTCCAATTCAGCACCCGGCAGATAATGTGGTATTACCGTCACGGGTTAACACGTGAGTCAAAGGGGTTCGGGGACATGGCGCATATTATCGTCGTCGGCAATGAAAAGGGCGGCGCGGGCAAATCCACCGTGTCCATGCACGTGGCCACGGCCCTTGCACGCATGGGCCACAAAGTAAGCGCGCTGGATCTCGACCTGCGCCAGAAGACCTTTGGCCGCTATTCCGAGAACCGCCGGAAATTCCTTGAAAAATCAGGGCTTAACCTTGCCAGTCCTTACTATCATGACCTCCCCGAGGTGGACCCGGAGACCCTGAAGCAGGGGGAAAACATCTATGACCGCCGCCTCTCCGCGGCTGTGGCCGAACTGGAGCCCGACAGCGACTTCATCGTGATTGACTGTCCGGGGTCGCATACCCGACTAAGCCAAGTGGCGCATAGCTTGGCGGATACCTTGGTCACACCTCTCAACGACAGCTTCGTCGATTTCGACCTTCTGGCGCATATAGATGACGACGGCAAAAAGATCCTTGGCCCGTCCGTCTATTCAGAAATGGTGTGGAATGCCAGACAGTTACGCGCCCAAGCCGGACTCAAGCCGATTGACTGGGTGGTGGTGCGCAACCGCTTGGGCGCGCAGCAGATGGTCAACAAGAAGAAAATGGGCGAGGCCTTGGATAACCTGGCCAAGCGCATCGGGTTCCGCACTGCCCCCGGCTTCAACGAGCGGGTCATCTTTCGCGAGCTTTTTCCGCGTGGCCTGACCCTGTTGGACCTCAAGGATATCGGGGTAAAGCAGCTCAATATCTCGAACGTGGCCGCACGGCAGGAATTGCGCGACCTGATCCGGGAACTCAAACTGCCCGGTGTCGACGCTGACTTCTGACGCGCGCCAAGAGCCTGTGAAACCTTTTTGATAACAAGGCCTTAAACAGGCGGCCCCGTGCGCGGCTGTGGCCTGTTGCGCATCCGGCGGCGATGCATCAATACCCAAAGGTTCGATACGAAAAGCACGCCGATGACAACCACGCCCCCCGCAAGCGCCCATGGTCCCGGATCTTCCCCGACGATGGCCCAGACGAGGATCGGGGCCAGCACGGATTCGAGCAAAATGAGCAAAGCGACCTCGGCCGAACTGATGTAGCGCGGGCCAAGGGTTAACAGGGTTGTCGATACGGTGATGAAGGCCCCATGGGCGAGAATCAGGTTCCACTGGGCCTCCCACGCCGGAAGCGGATCAGCCAAGGGCCAGACCACGAGCGATGCCCCGATATAGGCCAAGGGAATGGCCGGAACCATAGATGTTGCGCGCACCTTGCGCACCGCGGTCATGGCCGCGGCAAAGCTGGCCGAAACGCCAAGCGCCACCAGATCGCCCGACCAATGCGCGCCGTGGGTCTCGCCGGACCCCCATGCGATGATGCCAAGCCCCATGAAAACACCCATCATGGTCAACACCATGCGGCGGCTGACGGCTTCGCCCAGAAATACCCGGCTGAAGATCGCGGCGAAGACCGGCATCGAGGCGATGATGAAAACCACATTGGCCACGCTGGTCCATGTCACGGCCAGAACGAAGCCCGGCGCGGTGGCGGCGATCAAAACGGTGTAAATCAACCCCGGAACACCGGTTTTCAAAACCGATTTGAAGCCGCTAACCCCTTGAAAAACAAGCAACCCCAGAAGGATGAGCGAGCCGGAAACAATGCCGCGCCAAAAGGTGATAGTGGGCGCGTTGGCGTCGATCAACCGAACGAAAAGCGAGTCCGGGACGACAAACAGCACCCCAAGCGTGGTAATAAGCAGGCCTTTGACATGATCATTCATGCCGCGCATCAGTTCAGATTTTTACAAGAAAAGTAAAGACGTCCGAAAAAAGAACGCGCGCACGTCTCCTACGAAACTCGACGCATCGGTGGACGGAGCGACGTTTCACCGAAGACCACGCTTCAGGCCCGGGGCGGGTAGCCTGCAAAGGCGGTGCGCAATGAATGCGCACCCTACGGCGTGTCACGCTTGAGGATGACTGAACGCCGCAACTTATACCGGCTTGGCCTCGGGCTTGGGCTTGAGCACGTCCAAGGGCCGCCGCACGGTTTCGCGCAGGCCCGGGCCGGACGGGGCCTGCACCCGCTTGGTTGCCTCGACCATCAAAACGCCGCCTGCCGCCACCGGCGATAGCTGACTGCCCAACTGTTCCCACATCCCGGCGGTCTTGCGCCAGAACCGGCGGGACGAGGGCGGTTGATACAGCGTCGTGCGATGGCGCAGCGGCATGAACTGATGCGCCTTGAGCTGGGTTTCCAATTGCGATTGCGAATAGGGGCGGCCGAAACCAAAAGGCGTGGCATCGCTGCGCGACCAAAGCCCGGCGCGGTTCGGCACCACGAAAAGCACCGAGCCCCCCGGCCCAAGCACGCGCCAGCATTCTTCGAGAAGTGGCGCGGGTTGTTCGCTGGTTTCCAGCCCATGCACGACCAGAAGTTTGTCGACATGCCCGGTTTCGAGCGGCCAGCGGGTTTCTTCGCACAGGACCGAGACATTCTCCATCCCCTGCGGCCAGCCGATCACGCCCTGCGGCCCCGGCATCAGGCCGATCACCCGGCGCGCATCGGGAAGGTAGGGGCGCAGGAAGGGCACGGCAAAGCCATAGCCGACGATGGTTTGGCCCTGCGCCTCGGGCCAGAGGTTCAAGACGGATTCGCGCACGGCCTTCTGGGCCGCGCGCCCCAATTGACTGCGGTAATAGAAATTCCTCAGGTCCTGCACGTCAAGATGCATTGCAGCCGCGTCTATGTTCCTTCACTCTTGAGAGTAACAATAACCGGCAATTGGGGAAACACCATGACATTAGAGTTTGAGACCGTTCCATGCCTCTCGGACAACTATGCCTATCTGGTGCATGATCCCGACACGGGGGCGACCGCGGTGGTCGATGTACCCGAGGCCAAGCCCATTCTGGATGCGCTCGAACGGCGCGGCTGGACGTTGACGGATGTGTTGCTGACGCATCACCATTGGGACCACGTGGATGGGCTGACGGCGCTTCTGGAAAACGCCCCGGCCTTGGTTACCGGGGCGGCGGCAGATGCGCATCGCCTGCCCCCGTTGGACATCGCGGTACGCGAGGGCGATGTCGTCAAGATCGGCAACGAGGCGGGTACGGTGATTGACGTGTCGGGCCATACCGTGGGCCATATCGCCTTTCACTTCCCGGCCTCGAAACTCGCCTTTACCGCCGATAGCCTCATGGCGCTTGGATGTGGTAGAGTTTTCGAAGGCACGATGCCGCAGATGTGGGAAAGCCTGTCGAAACTGGCCGCTTTGCCAGAGGATACGGTGATCTGTTCGGGCCACGAATACACCATGGCCAATGCGAAATTCGCCCTGAGCATTGATCCGGACAACCCGAGGCTTATATCCAGATCAAAGGCGGTTGAGCAGGCCCGATCAAAGGGTGAGCCGACTGTCCCTTCGGTGCTCCGAGAGGAGTTGGAGACAAACCCCTTCCTGCGTGCCGGTGACCCGGGCCTTCAGGCCGCGATTGGCATGGAAGCTGCGGAACCTGCGGATGTCTTTGCAGAAATCCGCGCCCGGAAGGATAGGTTTTGACCCGTCACCTGACGCAAAAGGTGCATCCGACACGAAAAGTGAGCGGGTGTGACCAGAAAATCCTTGAAGCCATGGCAATATCGACCAAACTTTAAGGTTATGAGGCCAAGGTTGGTGGGCTCGCTCATCAACCCAGATCAGAAGGAGCACCAGACGTGCCTTCATTCTCGAACACACTGGAACAGGCGATCCACGCCGCGCTGGCGCTGGCCAATGCACGGCAACATGAATTCGCGACGCTTGAGCATCTGCTTCTGGCGTTGATTGACGAACCCGACGCGGCGCGCGTGATGAAGGCGTGCAGCGTGGATACAGAAGACCTTCGCAGCACCTTGGTCGAGTTCATCGACGAGGATCTGGCGAACCTCGTGACCGAGATCGAGGGATCGGAGGCGGTGCCGACCGCAGCCTTTCAGCGGGTCATTCAGCGCGCGGCCATCCACGTGCAAAGCTCGGGCCGGACCGAAGTGACCGGGGCGAATGTTCTGGTCGCGATCTTTGCCGAGCGTGAATCGAACGCCGCCTACTTCCTGCAAGAACAGGATATGACGCGCTATGACGCGGTCAATTTCATCGCCCATGGCGTGGCCAAGGACCCCGCCTATGGCGAGGCGCGCCCGGTGCAGGGTGTCGATGGCCTTGGCGAAGAAGGCGAAAGCGCGGCACAGGAGTCCGATGCGGTGGAAGCCGGAGAATCGGCCTTGGCCAAGTATTGCGTGGATTTGAACGAAAAGGCCCGCGCCGGTGACGTGGACCCGCTGATTGGCCGGGATTCCGAGGTGGAGC
>DATFKJ010000065.1:0-2776 GCA_035268705.1 Roseovarius sp.
AGGGCGTGCTGGATCATGACCGCAGCCCCAGCCGCAAGGTGGGCGAGCCCGACAACCGCGACAGCCATTACTGGTTCGCCCGCTACTGGGCCGAGGCCCTCGCCGCGCAAGGCGACAATCCCGACCTGGCCGCGGAATTCGCGCCCATGGCCAAGGCCCTCGCCGAGAACGAGGCCAAGATCACCGGCGAGTTGGCCGCAGCCCAGGGCAAGCCTGCCGATATCGGTGGCTATTACCACCCCGACCCGGAAAAACTCGCCGCGGTCATGCGCCCCAGCGCAACTCTGAACGGGATCATCGGATAAGCGACAAAGGGGGCCGGTTCATCCGGCCCCTTGCTTTTGCGGGGTGGTGCAGGGTAACGGCAGTGATTGGGAACCATACTGCCTTTGGCGCATTTGAAAAAAGACCACTTTGCTTCCCGACAAAACATCACGCCGACAATGGTTTGCGCCCTCTGAGCTGAAAAGCTGTCATGAGTTGATCCATGTCATTCCAACGTATTCATTTTATGCGATGTTTCTCCGGTTTCGTAGGAGGACACACATGCGACTATTTATTTTGAAATTGATGCTGGCAGTTTCCATGCTGCTTTCACCGATTGCCGCAGGCGCACAAGAAAGCAAACCCGGTCTTTTGGTAAACCTGACAACTGATGACACCTGGACTGCCGCCAAAGCGATCATGTTCGCCCATGAGAAGTCTCTGAAGAACGGACACAAGACCGCAATCTGGATGAACATCCGGGCGGTTTATCTCGCCGACAAGAAACGCCCAAGCCACATTCATGGTCTCATGGCCGCAAATGGCACATCTGTCCAAGACATGTTGTCTGCTTTCATGGCGGATGGTGGTGTTGTCATTATGTGCGCGGCGTGTTCGGCAGCAGCCGGTTTGACCAAAGGCGACTATATCGATGGCGTGCAAATGGGGAACTTTCCGCTGGTCGAAAGCTGGTTGTTCGATCCGAACGTGAAGACGCTCTCTTGGTAAAACCCTCTATGACAAAAAATGGGGCGGCAGCGTCGCCCCTTTTTGCCTTGCGCAAGCGGGTCTGCCCTATGCGCAAAGCGGCTCTTGCCCCCTCCCCACCCTCGCGCGAATAGCGGCCTTTAGGCCGCCGCGCGGCGCCCGGCCGCCCCCTCGGGCGGGCGCTTTTGCAACGTCGCGCATCGAACTGACCGATGACAGACTTGGCGGGTATAAAGTGCTCCCCACGAACCTTGCGCCGCCCACCCGGCGGCCAGACACCGCGCCCCAATACCCTTTCTGCATCGCCGCATCGCTGATATAGCCTGATAAAACCCACCCCAACCGGAGCGCGACATGTCCAGGATCAAGGTAGAGAACCCCATCGTCGAGATGGACGGCGACGAGATGACCCGGATCATCTGGGATTTCATCAAGCAAAAGCTGATCCTGCCCTATCTCGATATCGACCTGCTCTATTACGATCTCGGCATCGAGGAACGCGACCGCACCGAGGACCAGATCACCATCGACGCCGCCGAAAAGACCAAGGAGGTCGGCGTCGCCGTCAAATGCGCCACCATCACCCCAGACGAGGCCCGCGTCGAGGAATTCGGCCTCAAGAAGATGTGGCGCAGCCCCAACGGCACCATCCGCAACATCCTTGGCGGCGTGGTCTTTCGCGCGCCGATCATCTGCCGCAACGTGCCCCGCCTCGTGCCCGGCTGGACCCGCCCCATCGTGATCGGGCGCCACGCCTTCGGCGACCAGTATCGCGCCGCCGACATGAAATTCCCCGGCCCCGGCAAGCTCAGCATGAAATTCGTCGGCGAGGACGGCACCGTGATCGAGGAAGAGGTCTATGACGCGCCCTCCGCAGGCGTCTACATGGGCATGTATAACCTCGATTCCTCGATCATCGACTTCGCCCGCGCCTCGCTCAATTACGGGCTCAACATGGGTTGGCCGGTCTATCTTTCGACCAAGAACACCATCCTCAAGCAATATGACGGGCGCTTCCTCGAACTGTTCCAAAAAGTCTATGACGAGGAATTCCGCGAAGCCTTCGAAAAGGCCGGGATCACCTATGAACACCGGCTGATCGACGACATGGTCGCCTGTGCGATGAAATGGAACGGCGGTTTCGTCTGGGCCTGCAAGAATTATGACGGCGACGTGCAATCCGATACCGTCGCGCAGGGCTTCGGCAGCCTTGGCCTGATGACCAGCCAACTGATGACACCCGATGGCAAGATTGTCGAGGCCGAGGCCGCCCACGGCACCGTCACCCGCCATTACCGCCAGCACCAGAAGGGCGAGCAGACCTCGACCAACTCCATCGCCTCGATCTTCGCCTGGACGGGTGGCCTCAAGCACCGCGCCAAGCTCGACGATAACGCGGCGCTGGCGCATTTTGCACAGACGCTCGAAACGGTCGTGGTCGACACCGTGGAAGCGGGCCACATGACCAAGGATCTCGCGCTGCTCGTCGGCCCCGATCAGGGCTGGCTGACAACCATGGGTTTCCTTGAGAAGATCGACAGCAATCTCAACGCGGCGCTCCAGGGCTGACCAGCCCGGTCCGCCGGTTTCGCAAATTGCCCTTCGCTCCGAAACCGCGTAGCACGGTCGGTAACAAACGCCCGCGCCACAAGGACTCACCGCCATGACCAAGGTCTATCTTCTGCTGATCTGCGCGATCGCCGCCGAAACCGTGGGCACCACGGCGCTTCAGGCCAGCCAGCAATTCACCCGGCTGGTGCCGACGCTGGTGGCGATGGTGGGCTATGCCATCGCGCTTTACCTT
>DATFKJ010000066.1:0-5866 GCA_035268705.1 Roseovarius sp.
GGCAATGGCGTGTCCAGCATACACAGCAAGGCAACCTCGCCGCCCTCGGCCTTGACCTGTTGCGCCATCTCATAGGCCGTGATCCCCCCGCCCGAGAAGCCACCAAACAGATACGGCCCCTCCGGCTGTACCTGACGGATCTCCACCAGATAATCGGCGGCGGCCTCCTCGACGCGGGTATGCGGCGCATCATCGCCCACAAGCCCCTTGGCTTGCACGCCATAGACGGGCTGATCCTCGCCCAATTGCTGCGCCAAATGGCGCAGGTTCAAGACATTGCCGAACATGCCCGCCACGATGAACAGCGGCGGCTTGCGCGTGGCATCCCCTTTGTTGAGCGCCACAAGATAGGTGAAACTCTGCGCCTGTGCGGGCGCGGCCACCGCCTCGCCTTTGTAGGTTTCCGCCACCGGCCCCGTCTGCGCTTCGATCCGCGCGGCAATCGTCGCAATCGTCGGGGCCTCGAACAGAACCGAGATCGGGAATTCCACCCCGAACTCCTTCTTGATCGACGCAAACAGGCGCACCGCAATCAGGGAATGACCGCCAAGATCAAAGAAGCTGTCCTCAACCCCAACGGGGCTGACGCCCAACAGCTTTTCCCACTGCTTGGCCAAAGCCTCCTCAATGGCATTGCGCGGGGCAAGGAAATCACCATCCAGATCGGGCCGCTCAAAGCTCTGGCTCTCGCCGCTCTCGGCAACCTCGCTCACCTCGGCCTGCGCGATCATCGCCTCAAGGTCCAGCGAGGTCACGACAACCTGCGAAAGGCCCGATGCCATCGCCCGGCGCAGGGCCTCGGCCCCTTCCTCGGGGCGAATGCCTTGGGCGATATTGTGCGACAACCGCTCCTCATCCGCCGACAGTGGCACCGCCGTGCCGCCACCCGCAAACTCCACCTCCGAGGGCGCAATCGGCGCGGGTTTGCCGAACCCTGCGGCACTGGCCAGCCGCGTGATGCGGAAATTCTCGATCTCCACACAGACCTTGCCGCGCGCATCACACAGCGAAATGTCAAAGCTGGCACCATCGCCCTTGGCCTCGCCCAAGCGGACCCAACTGACCACCTCAGCAGGCAGCGGGCGCAGGACCCGCACCGCCCCATAGGACAGCGGCACCCAAAGGTGATTGCCTTGGTAGCCCGGGATCAACTCCATCGCCCAGCCGGTCGCAGGGTCCAGCAAACCGGGATGCAGGATATACCCCGCCTCCAGATCGCTCTTGCACCCCTCGGGCAGGCTCAACCGCGCCAACCCTTCGCCTTGGCCAAGCGCCATCTCGCGCAGCACATGCCAACGCGCGCCAAACTCAAGATGCACCTCTTGCGGGGCTTTCAAACGGCCCCCGGCCTCGGCCCGGCGCGGCGCGGCACAGCGTTTTTCGACCGCCGAAATGTCAATCCACTTCGACACCGCCCCCGGCAAAGGCGTCACATTGGCCTGCGCGTTCAAAACCGTACCTTCGCGGCCCTCGACGGTACAGGCCCCGCGCAATTCCACCTCCGGCCCATCCATGCGCAACTCAAGCGCGCGGGCCTGCCCTTCGGGCACATCAAAGGCCCGCAGGAAATGCAAATCGCTGATCTCGAAGGGCGCGCTCTGGCCGCGCGCGGCCATCGCCTCGGCCATCAATTCGATAAACCCGGTGCCGGGCAGCAGGGCATCGCCCGCCTTGGTCCGGTGCCCGTCGATCACCCAATGGCTCTCGGCGCTGAAGGTGGTGCGGAACCGCGCCCCGCCCTCGGCCTCATCCAGCAAGGGTTGATCCACATCGCACCAAGCCTCTTGCACAGCACCCGTGCGCGCCGCCATGGCATCGGCGGCCATGCCCACCTCGTCCCAGACGCCCCAGTTGACGGCAATCACCTTGGTCGCATCGCCCTTGCGCGCCTTGGCATAGGCATTGAGGTATTCATTCGCGGCGGCATAATCCACCTGCCCCGCAGGGCGCGTCACGGTACTGGACGAGGCAAAGAGCACCAGAACCTCAAGGCTGCCATCGGGGAACAGCCCCTCCAACACCCGCGTCCCGGTGATCTTGGGTGCGAAAACCGCGTCCATCTCCGCCTCGCGCTTGGCCAAAAGCGGGCCATCACTGATGACACCGGCGGCATGAATGACACCCGTCACCGGGCCAAACCGGCCCTCCACCTCGGCCTTCACCTGTGCCATGTCCTGCGCATTGGCGATATCGCCCGCAACGGCAATCACCTTGCCGCCCAATGCTTCCAACTCTCGCAGCGCGCGGATGCGCTTGGCCGTGGCATCATGGCTGGCATGCGCCATGAGGTATGCATCCCGGTCCTCGCGCGCAGGCACCCCGCCACGCGACAAAAGCGCCACATTGGCGTGATGGTTCTCCAGCAGATCACGCGCCACGGTCTGACCAATCCCGCCAAGACCGCCGGTGATCAGATAGGTCCCGCCATTGCGCCAAACCGGGGCCTCGCCCTCGTCCTGCAACGCCACCGGCGCGTAACTCTTTTCAAACCGCTTCGCACCACGCAGCACCGCCTGCCAGTTGCCCGGCGTCGCGGTGATCTCTTCCAAGACTTGGCCCACCAAACCCTCTGGCAGGTCAAACACCGGCTCGGGCTTGCGGAACAACCCGCCCTTCACTTCACGCGGCGCAGGCAGGGCAATATCCGTAACCCCCACGCTCAGCCCCGGCACCTCGCGCGGGATCACCCCCGCCGAGGCCGCAACAATGGCTTTTTCGGGATACGGCAGCGCCTCATCGGCCAGTTGCTCGGCCCCATTGGTGACAACGCTGATATGCACCGGGCTTTCCAAATCCCGCTCACCCAGAACCTGCGCCAGATGCGTCAGGCCAAAGACCCCATGCTCCATGTTGCGATCAAAGAAGCTGCTGCCGGGGCGGAAACTCTCCTCCCGCGTCACCAGC
Source organism: Roseovarius sp. (assembly GCA_035268705.1). Lineage (GTDB taxonomy): Bacteria > Pseudomonadota > Alphaproteobacteria > Rhodobacterales > Rhodobacteraceae > Roseovarius. The sequence goes on from DATFKJ010000066.1 coordinate 2,905, forward strand.
CAGAAATGCCCGATCCGTTCAGGGAATTCCCCGGCTTCATCCAGCATCGCAAACAGGCTGTCATAGCCCGCGCGCCCCACCTCCGGCGCAAGGCTATAGCGCCCCGGCCCAAGCGCCTGCGTGGTATCGCCCGACACCACGCGCACCACCTTGTGGCCCACGCCTTCCAAGCGCTCCGCCGCCGCCTCGGCCACGCCCACGTCATCCATGAACATCAGCCAGCTTTGCACCGGCAGCGCGGCCAAATCCGCATTGGCCACCAATTCCGACTCGGCAAAGCGTGGCACCCACTTTGCCCGCCAGCCCCAGTCGGCCATATCTTCCTGCCGCATCAAGGCGCGCGGCGCGGCCTCGGCCACCGTCGCCGTTCCCGGCTCGATGAAATAGCGTTTGCGCTGAAAGGCATAGCCCGGCAGCGGCAGACGCCGCCGCTTGGCTTCGCCCCAAATCTGGCCCCAATCGGCCTCCACGCCACAGGCCCAAAGCCGCCCGATCACGCCAAGGAAATAAGCATCATCGGCCATGTTCTGATCGGGGTGCCGCAAACTGCTCAGCACCTGACCGGGCGCCACATCCGGGCACATCTGCGCCAAGGAACTCAGCGCCTTGCCCGGTCCAACCTCAAGGTAGACGCGCCCCGGCGCTTGCGCCAAACCACTCACACAGGCGGCAAATTCCACCCGGTTGCGCAACTGCGCGGTCCAATAATCGGGGCTTACCGCCTCCTCCGCCGTCAAAACCGCCCCAGTGCGGTTCGACATCACGGGAATTTTCGGCGCGCTCAACTCCAGCCCCGCCAAGAACCCACGGAACTCCTCCAAAATCGGGTCCAGCATCCGCGAATGTGCGGCAATATCAATCGCCACGCGGCCATACTCGGCCCCCATCGCCTCCAGCTTTTCGGCCAAGGCATCCAGCGCCGCATCCGGCCCCGAAACGGCGCTCAATTCCGGCGCGTTCACACTGGCAATATCCAGATCATCGCCAACCAGCGCCTCGATCTCGGCCACGGGCAGCGAAATGCTCAACATCCCGCCTTTTGGCACCGTATCAAACAGCCGCCCGCGCAGCAGGACCAGATCAATACAATCCTCGAAACGCATCACGCTCGCCAGACAGGCCGCCGTGTTTTCCCCCATGGAATGGCCAACCAATGCGGCGGGCTTCACGCCCCACGACATCCACAATTGCGCCAACGCATATTCCACGATCATGATCAGCGGAAGCTGCACCGAAGGCTGCTTCAAACGCTCTCGCGCTGCCTCGGCCCCGTCCTCCTCGGGCATCCAAAGCGCGCGAATGTCATAATCCAACTGCGCCTGAAGATGGTCCAGCCCCCGGTCCATCCATTCGGCAAAGACCGGCTCGGTCTCATACAAATCCCGCGCCATATCCACGTATTGCGCGCCGCCGCCGGGGAACATGAAAACCACCTCGGGCGAAGCGCCCAAAGCGTCATGCGTGAATACCCGCCGCGTATCCCCGGCCTCCAGCAATTCCGCTGCCTCAATCGCCGTTTCGGCCACCAGAACGCGGCGCTTGTCAAAGGCCCGCCGCCCCTCTTTCAGGGTCCATGCCACATCGGCCAAGTCCAACTCCGGGTTGGCCCGCAAATGCGCGGCCAGCGCCTTGGCGTTCCCCTCCAACGCCGCCTTGCTCCGCCCCGACAGGCACAGCACATGGAAGGGCCAGTCGGAGTCCTCCGACGCCTCCCGCTCCGGCGCTTCTTCCAAGATCGCATGCGCGTTCGTGCCACCAACGCCCAGCGAGTTCACCCCGGCCCGGCGCGGGGTGCCGCGCCCGTTCCAGTCACGCAGGCTGTCATTCACCTTGAAAGGGCTGGTCTCGAAATCAATCGCCGGGTTCGGCGCTTCATAGCCAAGGCTCGGCGGCATCTGCTTGTGATGCAGAGCCAGCGAGGCTTTGGTCAGGCTCGCCACCCCGGCTGCCGTGTCCAAATGCCCGATGTTCGTCTTGACCGATCCGATCCGGCAATAGCCCGTCGCGTCCGTCCCCTTGGAGAACGCCTCGGTCAAAGCCGATACCTCAATCGGATCACCCAGATAGGTGCCCGTGCCATGACATTCCACGTAATCCACGGTCTCCGGCGACACGCCTGCGTTGTCCAAAGCCTTCGACACCGCTGCCGCCTGCCCATCCACCGAGGGCGCCAGATAGCTGGCCTTGTCCGCCCCGTCGTTATTGACGGCGCTGCCCCGGATCACCGCCCAGATATGGTCGCCATCCGCCACGGCATCACTCAACCGGCGCAGCGCGACACACCCCGCGCCGCTGCCGAAAACCGTGCCCTTGGCGCGATGATCAAAAGCATGGCAATGCCCATCGGGCGACAGGATCTCGTTTTCCTTGAAGACGTAGCCCCGGCCATGCGGCAACTCGATGGTCACGCCCCCGGCCAAGGCCATATCGCAATCGCCCTGCCGCAGCGCGTTACAGGCATAATGCACCGCCACCAACGAGGTCGAACAGGCGGTCTGAATGTTGATACTCGGCCCCTTGAGGTCGAGGATGTGACTGATCCGCGTGGCCAGAAAATCCTTGTCATTCCCGGTGTGGCGCAACAGGAACATGCCCACATCGTCCATCAGGCCCGGATTGGAACAGATGTTGAAATAGAAATAGCTGCCCATGCCGCATCCGGCATAAACGCCAATATCGCCCTTGAACCGCTCCGGAATATGGCCCGCGTTTTCCAACGCGCCCCACGTCACCTCCATGAATTTTCGGTGCTGCGGATCAAGAATTGCCGCTTCCTTGGCGGAAAAGCCAAAGAACTCCGCATCGAATTCGTCAAAGGCCACCATGCGCGCCGCCGCAGCCACGTAATCCTTGTGATGGATACGCTCGGCCGACTCGCCCGCGGCAAGCAATGCCTCTTCGTCCAACGGCTCGATCGATTCGACCCCGTTGCGAAGGTTCTCCCAGAAATGGTTCGCCGTGG
>DATFKJ010000067.1:0-3700 GCA_035268705.1 Roseovarius sp.
CCCATTCTGGTGCCCGAGGTGGTGCTGGCGGTAGCGCTTTTGTTGTTCCTGAACTTCCTCCAGATCAATAAAAGCTTCACCCTGCTTCTGCTGGGCCACGTGATTTTCACCCTGCCTTTCGTCATCTTGGTGGTGCAGGCGCGACTTGTCTCGATCAAGCGCGATGTGGAGGAAGCGGCGATGAGCCTTGGCGCCAGCCCGCGCCAGACGTTTTTCCAGATTACCTTGCCGCTGATGTTGCCGGCGGTTCTGGCCGGCGCGCTTTTCGCCTTTACCATCAGCTTCGATGACATCACCGGCACGCTCTTTTGGAAGCCCGGCGGGGTCGAGACCGTGCCGACACAAATCTTCGCGATGCTGCGTAATTCCATCAGCCCCGAGATCAATGCACTGGGCACGGTGATGATTATAATGACCGTTGGCCTGCCCCTTCTGGGGCTCGCCATCGCAAGACAAGTTGCAAAAAAGAGCGGCGGATAGAACCGCTCAAACCTCATAAATCCAACCAACCAGGAGTGATACATGACCAAGAAAATGGACAACACCACCCGCTATGAGCGCCTGCGCGAGCGGTATATGAACGGCGATCTCGACCGCCGTTCCTTCCTTGGGCTGATCGGCGCCGCCGGTCTGGCCTACGGCGTGCAGACGCCCTTCGCCAAATACGCCAACGCACAAACCGTTTCCCAAGTCCGCTTTGACGGCTGGGGCGGCGTGGTCTCCGAGGCGCTGCGCGAAAATGCCTTCGATCCGTTTCAGGCCGAAACCGGCATCGACGTGGTCGATGGCACCTTCGGCGGGGGCGATGAATACCTCAGCCGCGTGAAGGCAAGTCAGGAAGGCGAATACAACATCGCCCACTTGTCGGGCGTCTTCGACTATGCCCGCTATCACAATCTCGGGCTCAGCACGGTTCTCAACGAGGACAACATCCCCAACCTGAAATACGTCATCCCCAAGCTGGTCGACGTCTTCCGCAACGTGACCGACGGCAAATTGTCCTGCGTGCCGTATGACTATGGCACCACCGGCCTTGCCTATAACCGCAAGTATATCTCGGACGAGGAGATGCAGGAAAAAGGCGCCAAGATCCTCATCGACGAGGCGCACAAGGGCAAGATCGCCGGGTGGGGCGATTGGCGCACCCGCATGTGGTATGCCGCCCTGCAAACCGGCCAGAACCCGAACAGCATCGAGGATGTCGATGCCGCATGGGACGCGGTGCGCGCGCACCGTGACCTGAGCTTGAAGTACTGGGGCTCGGGCGCCGAACTGATGAGTCTTCTGGCCGAGGAGGAAATCCACGTCACCGAAGGCTGGTCGGGCCGCATCTATGCCCTGCAAGAGCAGGGTCACGACATCGGTTACATGGACCCGCCCAACGGTTTCGGCTGGCAGGAATGCATGTTCGTCATCAAGGGCAGCCCGTTGGAAGCCTGCGAAGAACTGCTCAACTTCATGCTGGCGCCGGAAACCTCGATCGCGGTGGCCGAAGGGCAGAACTACCCGCCCGCGCTCGACCCCAACAAGGTCGACCTTGGCGACAAGATCCCGACGCTGCCGGCCTTCGATCCGACCGGCAAGCTGGATGGTCTGACCTTTGCCGACCCGGCCTATTGGAACGGTAACGAGCAAGACTGGTCGAAAACCTTCGGCCGCGTGCAGAAGGGTTACTAACCGTTACTCCCGGGGGCGGTCCCGGCCATTGTGCCGGGGTCGCCCACCTTGATGAATTTCCTGCCGCTGGAGGCCGTGGATGAGTTCCGTCACCCTGAATAATATCGTCAAACGTTTCGGCAATTTCACCGCCGTGCATCAAAGCTCTCTTGAGATTGAAGAGGGGGCTTTCGTGACGCTGCTCGGGCCGTCCGGCTGTGGCAAGACAACCAACTTGCGGATGATCGCCGGGCTTCTGGACCCGACAGAGGGCGAGATCCTGATCGGCGGCAAGCGGGTGAACGATGTGCCCATTCACAAGCGCAACCTTGGGCTTGTCTTCCAGAACTACGCGCTCTTTCCGCACAAGACAGTGGCCGAGAACGTGGCCTTTGGCCTGAAATACCGCGACGTGCCTGCCAACGAAATTCCCAAGCGCGTGCAAGACGCGCTGGAACTGGTGCAGCTTCCGCATGTCGGGGATCGCTACCCCAAGGAGCTTTCGGGCGGCCAACAACAGCGCATCGCGCTGGCTCGCGCCATCGTGATCGAACCCGATGTGCTGCTGCTGGATGAACCGCTTTCGGCGCTCGATGCCAACCTGCGCGAAGATATGCGGGTGGAACTCAAGCGCATTCAGGAACGCATCGGCGTGACCACGGTCTTCGTGACCCACGACCAATCCGAGGCGCTGGCCATGTCGGACCAGATCGTTGTGATGTCCGAAGGCCGGGTCGAACAAGTGGGCGCACCCGAAGAGGTGTATAACACCCCTGCCTCCGAATTCGTGGCCAATTTCCTTGGCGCGTCGAACATCATGGAGGCCAATTGCACCGGAATCGGCGATGGTGTCACAGTCGACGCGCCGATTTTCGGACAAATGACCATTCCCGCCGAAAAGGCCCCGCGCGTCACCGGCGAAGGCCCTGCCAAACTGGTGATCCGGGCCGAGAAATTGCAGCTTTCGGATAGCCCCGCACCCGAAGGTGTCGTATCGGTGCCCGCGACGGTGGAAACCGTCGATTATCAGGGGCAGGCGGTGCGCTATTTCGTGCGGGCGGGCGACACGCAACTGCAAGCGATCAACATGATTGACGGCCATCCTTTCGCGGAAGGGTCGGACGTGCATTTGCACCTGCGCCCCATAGATTGCGCCGCATTGCCGGGATAAGACCATGAGTGAACGACCAAGCCACCTTTTTTACCAAGGCCGTCAACGGCGGCCCGTTCTGGACCAAGCGCGCGGCGTCTATATGTGGGACGTGGACGGCAAGCGCTATCTTGACGGCTCCAGCGGCGCGATGGTCTGCAACATCGGCCATTCCAACGAAAACGTGCTGGAGGCGATGCGCCGCCAGATGGAGAAAAGCACCTTTGGCTACCGGTTGCATTTCGAAACCGAAGCCTCGGAAATGCTGGCCGCGAAAACCGCCGCACTCTGCCCCGAAGGTTTGAACCGGGTTTTCTTTGTTTCGGGCGGCTCCGAGGCGGTGGAAAGCGCGCTGAAACTGGCGCGGCAATATGCGATTGCCGTGGGGCAAGACAGCCGTTGGAAAATCATCTCCCGCGCGCCCAGCTATCATGGCTGCACGCTTGGGGCCTTGGCGATCACTGGCTATGATCCGCTGACCAAGCCCTTTGACCCGATGATGCAGCCCATGCCCAAGGTGCCCGCGCCCACGGCCTATCTGGATGGGCTGGACCCCGACGACGAGGCGACGGGCCATCACTACGCCGATATGCTTGAGGCCAAGATCATCGAGGAAGGCCCCGACAGCGTGCTGGCCTTTATCGTCGAACCCGTCGGCGGGGCTTCCACCGGGGCCTTGCCGCCGCCCAAGGGTTATATGGAGCGGGTCCAAAAGATTTGCCGCAAATACGGCGTTCTGCTGATCTTGGACGAAGTGATGACAGGCGCGGGGCGCACCGGTGCTTTCCTCGCCGCCGAACATTGGAACCTTGAGCCGGATATCATCGTGATGTCCAAGGGCTTTGCCGCAGGCTACGTGCCGCTTGGGGCCATGGCTGCGCATGAACGTCTGGT
>DATFKJ010000068.1:0-4265 GCA_035268705.1 Roseovarius sp.
GCTGAATTAAGCGCTTCGCCCATTTTTACAGGCTCAAAGGCATCGCGATCCTGCCGCGCGTAGGATTTCAATTGCTTGGTGATCGCCCCCATCCGTTCGATCAGATCGTCGATCCTTTGGAACGAGGACAGCGCCTCGTCGGGGCGATTACGAGTCAGCAGAAGACGCGCACCCGCAAGATAGGTTTTCATGGCGGCAAGTGGCTGGTTCAACTCATGGCTGACCGCCGCCGACATCTCGCCCAAGGCGGCGAGTTTGGAGCTTTGGGCGAGGGTTTGCTCGGCCACATCAAGGTTTTCCTGCACCCTTTCGCGTTCGGCGATTTCCCGCTGTAGCCGCGCATTCAATGCGCGAAGCTCTGCCGACTCGCGTTGGAAAAGCGCCATGCGAACCGCTGTTTTGCGGTTCAGGAAATAGAAGGCGAGTGCCAGAAGAATCGCGAAGCCCATGATTTCGAGGGCCAGAACACCGTTCACCTTTTCGCGCACGCTGGCGTAAGTGGTGAATGACGCGATGCGCCACCCGCGGAACGCCACCCGCCCTTCAACGCGCATCACGGCCTCGCCCTGCAGATAGGCGTCGGCAGGTAAAGCCGTCCAATCGGCGGTTGCCTGAATGGCACGCTGAATCGCGCTGTCGACGGGCTCGCGGCGGAGGGCATCCGCCTCGCTCAGGCCCCGCCATCGGGGTTCAGTGGCCAGAATGATCCGCCCTTCGCTATCAGTGACGAGAACGGCATCGGATATACCCGCCCAAGCGCGCTCGTACTTGGCCAGATCGACCTCGACAACGATAACACCGGCGACTTGGTTCTGGCTCTCTATGCGGCGCGAATAGAAGAAGCGGTATTGTCCTGTTTCATCTTCAAGCACCTGAAAAATGGTGTCGCGGGCGCGAAGCGCTTCGACGTAATATGGCGCTTGTCGATGGCTTTCACCCAGCTTGTCGCGTTCTGTCGCCGCCACGGTACGGCCATCGCGATCCAGCAAAGTGAGCGACGCCGCACCGATTTCTTCGAGAAAGGACAAAAGGCGCTGTGTCGATTGCGTGTAATCGCCGGTATTCAGGGCCTGAATAAGCGCCGGGTCACGCGCAAGAAGTTGCGGAACAATAGCGTTTTGGCGCAGTTCGCTGAGCAAGTTGCCGCTGTATAGCACAAGCCGAAGCTCTGCCCGGTTCCGGGTGTTTTCGGTGAAACGATCCATCAAAAGCCGGTTGGTGACATAGACCACGCCAATCGCCGTGGCGAGGATGACCAGCAAGGCCAATCGCGCGCGCCAACTGAATGTGCGCGTCCTTCGGCGCACGGAATTTGCAGAGGTGGGCAGCAGGCTCATTGCCATAATCTACGCCTGCTATGACAATGCAGCAAGAGGATCAGGCCGCCACCACCTGCGAAACGAGGCTATCGAACATCGCTGCGCCATCGGTCCCACCATGGGCCGCTTCGGCCATGCGTTCGGGGTGAGGCATCATGCCGAGGACACGACGGTTTTCCGACAGCACTCCGGCGATATCATCGACCGAGCCATTGGGATTGTCGTTGTAGGTGAAGGCGACGCGCGCCTCGCCGTGCAGACGCTTGAGTGTCTCGGCATCGGCAAAGTAGTTACCGTCGTGGTGGGCAATCGGGATGGTCATGGTTTGGCCAGCCTCGTAGCCGGAGGTGAAAACGCTATCGGCGGTTTGCACCGTCAGATCCACGGGTTTGCAGATATACTTCAACGCCGCGTTGCGCAGCAGAACGCCGGGCAGAAGGCCGGTTTCGGTGAGCACTTGGAACCCGTTGCAGATGCCAAGGACATAACCGCCCTTTTCGGCATGGGCCACAACCGAGCGGCAGATTGGTGAATTGGCGGCAATCGCGCCGCAGCGCAGGTAATCACCGAAGGAGAACCCGCCCGGCACACCGATCAAGTCGACGCCATCGGGCAACTTGGTGTCCTTGTGCCAGACCATGGAAACCTTGGCCCCTGCCCGCTCAAGGGCCACGGCCATGTCGCGATCGCAGTTGGAGCCGGGAAAGACGATAACGGCGGCGTGCATCAAGACACCTCGACCGAGTAGCTTTCGATCACGGTATTGGCGAGCAGCTTTTCGCACATGGCGGTCACGGTCTCGCGGGCCTTGTCGGCGTCGGTTTCGGCAAGCTCCAGTTCGATCACCTTGCCCTGACGCACTCCTTCGACCCCGTCGAAACCCAGTTGACCCAAGGCGTGGCGCACGGCCTCGCCTTGCGGGTCCAGAACGCCATTTTTGAGCATGACATGCACGCGTGCTTTCATGGTTACATTCCCGTTCTTGCGTGGCGCGGGCGGCGCCGGTTCGTGTTTGTACGCGATCAGTTGATCAACGTCGGCTTGGTCATTTGGGCGGTGTTCTTTGGCATCACGCCCAGACGGGTCGCGACTTCAGTGTAGGCATCGGTGAGGCTACCAAGGTCACGGCGGAAGACATCCTTGTCCAGCTTCTCGCCGGTTTCGATATCCCACAGGCGGCAACTGTCGGGGCTGATTTCATCAGCCACGATCAGGCGCATGAAATCGCCTTCGTAGACACGACCGATCTCGATCTTGAAATCCACCAGCTTGATACCGACGCCATACATGACGCCAGAAAGGAAATCGTTCACCCGCAGGGCAAGGCTGAGGATGTCGTCCATATCCTGTTGGCTGGCCCACCCGAAAGCGGCGATATGTTCCTCGGTGACAATCGGATCGCCCAGCTTGTCTTCCTTGAGGCAGTATTCGACGATCGGGCGCGGCAATTGCGTGCCTTCGTCGATGCCAAGACGTTTGGACATGGAGCCCGCGGCATAGTTGCGCACGATCACTTCGAGCGGCACGATCTCGCAACTGCGAACCAATTGCTCACGCATGTTGAGCCGCTTGAGGAAGTGATTGGGGATGCCGATGTTGGTCAGCCCGAGCATGAAATATTCAGACAGGATGTTGTTGAGGACACCCTTGCCTTCGATCACATCCTTTTTCTCGGCATTGTAGGCGGTCGCGTCGTCCTTGAAATACTGGACAACAGTGCCGGGTTCCGGGCCCTCATAAAGGGTTTTCGCCTTGCCTTCGTAGATTTTCTTGCGCCGCGCCATGCAGCCTCCGTCGCTGACCGGGGATGAGTCCCGCAGATCCTTGGCGCCCTCTTAGTGCATGGGGGGGAATGCCGCAAGATGACTCAACTTATCGCAAGGCATATGGCACTGGGGCCTTGCGATCCGGGGCGCGGGGCGGCATATCTTGGCTAACTGCAACGCTGCACTAGGGGAATGACCCATGACCACCTTCGACGACCGTGAAAGCGCATTCGAAAACAAATTCGCCCATGACGAGGAAATGAAATTCAAGGCCGACGCCCGCCGCAACAAGCTCTTGGGTCTTTGGGCGGCGGAACTTCTGGGCAAGACCGGCGAGGATGCCGATACCTATGCCAAGGAAGTCGTGCTGTCGGATTTTGAAGAGGCCGGTCACGAAGATGTGGTGCGCAAGGTCGCCGGGGATCTTGGTGATCTGGCGGATGCCGACACGATCCGTGGCAAGATGGACGAGCTTCTGCGCGTGGCCAAGGACCAATTGGTCAAGGAAACCGACTAAGTCGCGTCAGCCTCGCAAGTATTATCAACTGGCCGCGCGATGTCGTGGCCCGTTTTGTGTTCGCTTTAATCGATGTCAATGTCGGGATGGCGTGATCTTCATATGCTTCGACCCGTGAACTTGATACGGATGAAAGCATGCTTGACGGCCTTGAGTTTCAAACCCGAACGCAATGTCCGGCTTGTGAGGGCCGGGACTCCATTTCGCTATGGCGAGGGCAGTTCGATGACGAAGATGTTGCCCGAAGTATAGACCTTTACCATTACAGTGGCGATTGTCGCAGCGCGCTTGGCACGGCGCCGTTTGCATTGGTCAAGTGCAAGGCTTGTCACTTTAAGTATCACCAGCATATCATTGATACCAAATCACTTCATACGGTCTACGGTGAATGGGCCGATGCCGAACAGGCCCGACGGTTCGAAGCGGCACATGTGCCGGACAAGGTCGATCGGTGGGGCTATCACACGCAACAGGCCAAGCTGATCTTGCGACTGAGGCGATTGATAGGGCGCGCCACCGAAGCCCCCCGCATCCTTGATTTCGGCTGCGGCGATGGGGCGCTGTTACGGATGGCGCGCGGGTTTGGGTTTGATGCTTTTGGTATCGACGTCAGCGCCTCGCGCAGTGGTGCGGCGCTGAACGACGGCTACCGCATCTATTCTG
>DATFKJ010000069.1:0-4598 GCA_035268705.1 Roseovarius sp.
CGCTGGAAGGTTTGGGGGTTTACACCCGCGTGATCAGCGCCATTCGCATGGACGAGGTGGCCGAGCCCTACATTCGCCGCCGCGCGGTGCGCCATCTGGAGAAAAAGCGCGTGTGCATTTTCGCCGCTGGCACCGGCAACCCCTATTTCACGACCGACACGGCGGCCACCCTGCGGGCCAACGAGATGGCCTGTGAAGCGATCTTCAAAGGCACCAAGGTGGACGGGGTCTATGACAAGGACCCGGTGAAACACGACGATGCCAAGCGGTTCGATACCGTGACCTATGACGAGGTTCTTGCCCAGCATCTGAACGTCATGGATGCGAGCGCCATTGCGCTTGCGCGCGACAACAGCCTGCCGATCATCGTGTTCAGTCTGGATGAACCGGGTGGCTTCAAGGGTATTCTGGCGGGCGAGGGCACCTATACAAAGGTGCATGGCTAAGGCTAAACAGGACCAAAGACGCAATTCCCGTAAGAAGGACAGAGTACTATGTCGGACGAATTCATCCTTGATACAGACGATCTTGAACGTCGAATGGACGGGGCGATGACCTCGCTCAAGACCGAATTCGCGTCATTGCGGACCGGGCGGGCCAGTGCCTCGATGCTGGAGCCGGTGCAGGTGGAGGCCTATGGCCAGATGACGCCGATCAACCAAGTTGGCACGGTCAATGTGCCCGAGCCGCGCATGGTGACGGTGAATGTCTGGGACAAGGGCCTTGTGAACAAGGTGGAAAAGGCCATCCGCGAAAGCGGTTTGGGCATCAATCCGCAGATGAATGGCACGATCATCATGTTGCCGATCCCGGAATTGAACGAGGAGCGCCGCCGCGAATTGGGCAAGGTGGCGGGCCAATACGCCGAGAGCGCGCGGGTGGCCATTCGCAACATCCGGCGCGATGGCATGGACCAGATCAAGAAGGCCAAATCCGATGGCATGTCGGAGGACGACCAGAAGTTCTGGGAAGCCGCGGTGCAGGAGATTACCGACAAGCATATTTCCATGGTCGATGAGGCGCTTGAGACCAAGCAAGCCGAGATCATGCAGGTCTGAGTAACGCGAGGGTCGCCGACATGGCAAAGAAAAAGGCCGAACGCGACGGCCCGCGCCATGTGGCGATCATCATGGATGGCAATGGCCGCTGGGCGCAGTCGCGCGGGCGGCCACGTCTTTTTGGCCACCACGCAGGCGCGCGGCGGGTGCGCGAAATTGTCAGCGCCTGTCCCGATTTGGGGGTGAAATACCTGACGATTTTTGCCTTCTCGACGGAAAACTGGAAGCGGACCCAGACCGAGGTGGCGGGCCTGATGAGCCTGTTTCGCCGGTATATCATGAAGGAAATGCAGGAATTCGTGCGCGAGAACGTGCGGGTTCGGTTTATCGGTGACCGGCCAAGGCTGGATGCCAAGCTGCGCGCGCTGATGGACGAAGCGGAGGCGATGACCGCGCACTGCGACGGCACGAACCTGACCATTGCCTTGAATTACGGCGGCCGGGACGAGGTGGCGCGCGCCACCAAGCGGTTGGCCGAGGACGTGGCCAGTGGCAACCTGAACCCGGCCGATGTGGACGAGGAAACCCTGCCCAAGTACCTGGACACCTGCGTGGTGCCGGACCCGGATCTGGTGATCCGCACCAGCGGTGAAGCGCGGATTTCCAATTTCCTTCTGTGGCAGTCGGCCTATGCGGAGTACGAGTTCATCGACACGCTCTGGCCGGATTTCACCCCGGAGATTTTCGCCGATTTGCTGAAGGGCTATGGCGCGCGGGATCGTCGATTTGGCGGGGTGACGGCATGAGCGGCACGGGGCAATGGGGCGATCTGGCGCCTCGGGTCATCTCGGGCGTGGTGATGGCCGTGGCCGGGGGCCTTTTGGTTTGGGGCGGTGGCTGGCCCTTTGCCGTGGCGATCTGTGCGCTGGCCGGGCTGATGGTTTGGGAGGCGGCGCGCATGTTCTCCGCGCCCCGTGCCGCAGGTGTGGGCGTGATGGGCGCGGCTGCGGTCTTGGCGGCCTTGGTGGTGCCGGGGATGCTGGTGCTGCCGATCCTTCTGGCGGCGGCGATTGCCACGGCCGGGGATGTTGCCCGTGAAAAAGGGGTTTATGCCGCGCTGGCGGCTTGGGCGCTGGTCGGCTGTTACGCGGTGGCGATGCTGCGTGCCGAGGCCGGTTTGGGTTGGATTGTCTGGCTGGTGCTGGTGGTCGTGTCCTCGGATGTGGCGGGATATTTCGCCGGTCGGCGTTTTGGCGGGCCGAAGTTCTGGCCCAAGGTGAGCCCGAAAAAGACGTGGTCGGGGACTGTAGCGGGCTGGTTTGGGGCCGCCGTGGTGGGGGCGGTCATGGCCGGGCCACTGGGCGCGGGCGCTGGATTGGTCTTTATTTCGGTGCTTGTGAGCTTCGCCGGGCAGATGGGGGACATTGCCGAAAGTTCTGTGAAGCGCCGGGTGGGGGTCAAGGACAGTTCCGATCTGATTCCGGGGCACGGCGGTGTGCTGGACCGGTTTGACGCGATGCTGGGGGCGGCTGTTGTGGTGTTCGTTCTGATGCAACTGGGCCTTATGCCGGGGGTGGCATGAAGCGGGTCAGTATTTTGGGCGCCACCGGCTCCATCGGGCAGAGCACGATTGACCTGATCCGCCGCGCGCCGGAGCGGTTCGATGTCGTGGCCCTGACGGGGGGACGCAATATCGACCGGCTGGCGCGGGATGCGATCGAGTTGCGCGCGGAAGTGGCGGTGACGGCGCATGACGATTTGCTTGTCTCCTTGCGCGAGGCCTTGAAGGGCAGTGAGATTGAGGCGGCGGCAGGCGAGGCGGCTTTGATCGAGGCAGGCACGCGGCCGGCGCATTGGGTCATGTCGGCGATCGTGGGCGCGGCCGGGTTGCGCCCGGGGCTGGCGGCCTTGGAACAAGGGGCGACGTTGGCCTTGGCGAACAAGGAATCGCTGGTCACGGCGGGGCCTTTGATGATCGAGACCGCGCGGCTGAACCAAGCGCGCATCCTGCCCGTGGACAGCGAGCACTCGGCGATCTTCCAAGCCTTGGTCGGCGAGGATATGGCCGCGGTCACCCGCTGTGTCATCACCGCGAGCGGTGGGGCGTTTCGCGATTGGTCCTTGGAAGACTTGGCCACGGCGACGCCGGAACAGGCGGCGACCCATCCAAATTGGGACATGGGGCAGCGGATCACCATCGATTCCGCGTCGATGTTCAACAAGGCCTTGGAAGTTATTGAAGCACGGGAGTTTTTCGGGTTCGAGCCAGAGCAGATCGAGGTGGTGATCCACCCTGAATCCATGGTCCATGCGCTTGTTGGGTTTTGCGACGGGGGGCTGATGGCGCATGTCGGCCCGCCGGATATGCGGCACGCCATCGGCTATGCCCTGAACTGGCCGCAGCGGATGGATTTGCCGGTTGATACCTTGGATTTGACGGCGCTGGGGCAATTGACCTTCCGGGCGCCGGATTTGACGCGCTATCCGGCGTTGCGGCTGGCGCGTGAGGTGATGGAGCGGCGCGGGTTGGCGGGCGCGGTGTTCAATGCCGCCAAGGAACGCGCGCTGGATCATTTCATCGCCAAACGCCTGCCTTTCATGGGTATGGCCGAGGTTGTCGAGGCGGTTCTTGCCCGCATAGAGGCCGAGAATGGCCTTATTGATGCCGGGATCACGCTTGAAACCGTGGGCCATGTGGACCATTTGGCACGGATGGCCACCGATCAGGTCGTGCAGGACAAATATAGTTAAACAGGGAGGCGTGGAGCCTTGGAATTCGCACTCATGCTGCCGCAGTTCGGCAATGTCGCCATGGCTATTCTGGCTTTTGTCGTAGCCTTGTCGGTGATCGTCGCGGTCCATGAATACGGCCATTACATCGTGGGCCGGTGGTGCGGGATCAAGGCGGATGTCTTTTCGCTTGGCTTCGGGCCGGTTCTGTTTGCGCGATATGACAAACGTGGCACGAAGTGGCAGTTGGCGGCGCTTCCCTTGGGGGGCTACGTCAAGTTCAAAGGCGATGGCGACGCGGCCAGCGCCACGGAAAACGATACGGTCCAGGCAATGGCCCCCGACGAGCGCCGCCAGACCATGATGGGTGCGCCGCTTTGGGCACGGACGGCGACGGTGATCGCTGGCCCCTTGTTCAATTTCATCCTGTCGATCGCGGTGTTCGGCGGTGTGATGATGACCCAGGGCAAGGTCGCAGAACCCTTGACCGTCGGCGAGATTCACCCGCTGCCGCAATCGGGGTTCAACCTGCAAGCCGGGGATGAACTGTTGGGAATCGCAGGGCGTGACATCCCCGATTATGCCGAGGAAGGCGCGTTTGGCGATTTCGTCGATGCGCTGCCCAAGCAGGAGATTTTGGATTATCGCGTGCGCCGGGATGGCCGCGAGATCACCGTCGACGGCCCCTATCCGCAGCCCACGCGCATCATGCAATTGGCCCCTCAATCGGCAGCCTTTGAAAGCGGCCTGAAATCGGGCGACGTGATTGTCGGCGTCGAAGGCCGCGAGATCATCGCCTTCGACCAGTTGAAAGAGGTGGTCGAATCCTCGGATGGCCGTGTTTTGGACCTGAACGTCTGGCGCGCGGGC
>DATFKJ010000070.1:0-3807 GCA_035268705.1 Roseovarius sp.
CATGGCGCGGATTGAAGGGATTGAGCAGATCCCGCATCTGGCCGAGGAGGCGCGCGAGCGGTTGCGGCATTTCACCAATGTCGAGGTGGTGACCGGCGACATGGCCGCTTTGTCGGGGTTTTACGATTTCATCTGGTCGGCGGGGGCGATTTACTTTCTGGGCGTGACCGAGGGATTGACGCGCTGGCGGCAATCGCTGGCGCTGGGGGGGGCGATTGCCTTTTCCGAACCTGTGCTGGAGTCCGACGCCCCGCAAGCGGCCAAGGAGTTCTGGGCCGACTATCCACAGATCACCGATTATGCCGGGTTGCAGGCGCGGGTGGAGGCCGCCGGGTTCGAGGTGGTGGATCATCGCGCGCTGAGCACCGCCGCCTGGGCGGCCTATTACATGCCGCTGGCCGCACGCGTGGCGCGCCTCCGGGCCGGGGCCGGTGTTGAACTGGAACCGGTTCTGGCCGAGGCGGAGCGTGAGATTTCGCTTTGGCGGGCAGCACCGGATCATGTGCGCTATGAATTGATGCTGGTTCGGCCCGGCACGGGGCCTAGCTGAGCGATATGGAATTTGATGCCGATCTGACCGCCTGTGCGCAGCTTGTGGAAGCGGGAGATGCCGAGCGATTTGCCGCCGTCATGGCCGCGCCCGTGGCGGCGCGGGCCAAGCTTTTCCCGCTCTATGCCTTCAATATCGAGGTTTCGCGCGCCCCTTGGGTAACGCAAGAGCCGATGATCGCCGAGATGCGCCTGCAATGGTGGCGCGATGTATTGGAGGAAATTCGTGAGCGCGGTGTGGTGCGGCGGCATGAGGTGGTGACACCCTTGGCGCATATCCTGAGTGCGGAGGATACCGAGCGGCTGGATGATCTGATCTTGGCGCGGCGTTGGGATATCGAGCGTGAGCCTTTTGAGGATATGGCAGCGTTTCGGGGGCATATCCGAGAGACCTCGGGCGGATTGCTGGTGGTGGCGGGGCAGGTCTTGGACCGGGCCGCGCCCACAGAGGTGTTGGAGCAGGCAGGCTATGCGCTGGGGCTGGCCAATTGGCTGCGGGCGGTGCCTGCACTTGAGGCGGCGGGGCGTGTTCCGCTCGTGGAAGGAACGCAGGATGCGGTGCGGGCCTTGGCACAAGCGGGGCTGGAGGCCTTGTCCGAGGCGCGGCGTGCGCGGGGCGATGTGCCCAAAGCGGCGCGTCCTGCGCTATTGCCCGTGTCGCAGGCCGAGGCGGTCTTGCGTCGGGCGGTGCAGGTGCCGGGGCGTGTTGGGGATGGCGCGCTTGATCCTGCACCGATAGCACGGCGTTGGGCGTTGACCCGCGGCGCTGTTTTTGGCCGGTGGTAAACGGACGCACCTGCGGCGCGGCAGTTAGAGCGCGCTTTCGCGCGCCGAATAGGGGCTTTGCCCCTCGGCCTGCGGCCTCACCCCAGGATATTTTAGCAAGAAGAAAGGGCGTTAGGCGTCGTCGGGGCGGAGCATGAGCCAGAGAAGTGCGCCGCCCGCGAGGGCGAGGAAGGGAACCATGGCGAGGTTCACCGACATCCAGCCATCCTGTGCGTTTCCGCCCGAGCAGTTCATCAGCCCGCCCGAGGCCAGCGAGGCAAGGGTGACGCCGCCAAACACCAGTAGATCGTTGAGGCCCTGCATGCGACCGCGTTCGTGCGGTTCATGCGCGCCGGCGAGCATGGTGGTGGCCCCGATGAAGCCGAAGTTCCAGCCGAGGCCCAGAAGGATCAGGGCGATGAAGAAGTTCTCAATGGCGACCCCTTGCAGGGCCACCGCGCCGGCCGCGGCGAGGATCACGAGGCCGGTGCCGACGATTTTTTCCACGCCGAAGCGGGCGATGAGGTGGCCGGTGAAGAACGATGGTGCGAACATGGCCAGCACGTGCCCGGTGACGATATCGGCGGCGTTGCCTTCGGTAAAGCCGCAGCCCACCACGGCCAGTGGTGTCGAGGTCATCACGAGGTTCATCAGCGCGTAGGAGACCATGGCGCAGATCACCGCCACGGCGATACGCGGCGTTGTCAGAAGCTCCCACCGGGAGCGGCCTTTGGGGGCGTCCTCGGAGGGGACGGGCGGTTTGGGGATGTCGAGAAAGAGGAAGAGAAATGCGCCGACGAGGTTGAGGACGACCACCGCCAGGTAGGTGCCCATGAAGGGGATCACCATGGCCTGTGACGTGACCTTCACGAGTTGCGGCCCCAACACCGCGCTGGCCAGACCGCCCGCCATGACATAGGAAATCGCCTTTGGCCGGAAGGCATCCGAGGCGGTATCGGCGGCGGCGAAGCGGTAGAAGCCTTGCGCCGACATGTAGATACCGGTGATCAGGCTGCCCAGGAGGAAGATCGGGAAGGAGGCAAGGTAGAGCCCGTAGGCCCCGATGGCCGCTCCGGTCGCGCCTGCGCCCGCGCCGACGAAGAACCCCGCCTTGCGGCCCGCGCGCTGCATGAACCACGACAGCGGATTGGCCGCCAGCATGGAGCCCAGAACGATCAGCGAAATGGGGAGAGTTGCAAAGCAGATGTTGGAGGCCAGCGTTTGACCGGCCAGCCCGCCCACCACGAAAATCATCGCCATCTGCGCGCCAAGAAAGGCCTGCGCAAGGGTCAGGACGGTGACATTGCGCTTGGCGCGGCTGTCGTCGGGAAGGGCGGCTGTGTCTGTCATGGGCGCAGGCTTACTCCTGCTTAACCGAATGGTCCAGATGGATCATGCCGCCCGGTCGATGATATGCGCGAAAGAGCCGTGCACATGACCTTGGGTGAGCCCCGTGGGGCCAAGCTGTGTACCCATGGCGTCCTCGGCATAGAATAGCGCCTCACCCTCGGCGCGTAAGGTGCTGGCATAGTGAAATTCATGTGCGCAGTAGCTGCCGGGGAAGGGGCCGCGCAGGGCGCAGAGGGTGCGGTAGCCAAGGTGGAGTTTGCGCTGTGCAAAGCTGGTCTCCAGCCTGAGAAGCCCCGCCATTTCGTGGCGCGTGCCTTCGGCGTCGATCAACCCATCGCCCAGCACCATGTAGCCGCCGCATTCGCCGTAGATGGGCGTGGTTTGCGCGGCTTTGCGCAGGGAGGGCAGGAAGTTTTGCGTTGCGGCAAGTTGCCCGGCGTGCAGTTCCGGGTAGCCGCCGGGCAGGAAGATGAAATCGGCCTCAGGCACCGGGTCATCGTTGAGGGGTGAGAAAACCGTAAGCTCGGCCCCCACCTGCCGCCAATCTGACAGCATATGGGGATAGGAAAAGCCAAAGGCGCGGTCTTGGGCCACGGCGATGCGTTGCGCGGGTGGCCGCAGGGGTCGTGCGGCCCCGGCTGGCACACCCTGTCGCGCCGCGAGATGCAAAAGCGCCTCCGTGTCCAAGTGTTCGGCCATGATATCGGCGGCACTGTCTAGGAAGGCCTCAAGATCGGGACGTTCCTCGGCCTGTTCCAGCCCCAAGTGGCGCGAGGGTTGTGACAGGGCGCTATTGCGTGGCACCGCGCCGAAAACCGTTGTGTCGGGCAGGGCGCGGCGCAGCATGTCTTCGTGCCGGGGGGAGCCGACGTTGTTTAGGATCACGCCCGCCACCTGCACCTTTGGGTCAAGCGTGGCATAGCCCCGGGCGATGGCCGCGACCGAGCCCGCCAGGCGCGCACAGTCGATAATCAGAACCACGGGCAAGCCAAGCAGACGCGCCAGATCGGCCGAGGAGCCTTTGCCATCGGGCGGCGCGCCGTCGAACAGGCCCATGGCCCCTTCGATCAACAGTGTTTCACCGGGGGCATGTGCCGCAAGGTTGCGCAGGCGGTCGGGCGTCATGGCCCATGCATCGAGGTT
>DATFKJ010000071.1:0-5527 GCA_035268705.1 Roseovarius sp.
ATGGCCGTCGTGATGATCACCTTCTTGCGCAGGTGGTGCTGTTCCGGCGATCCGGCGTGGGTGCCTTCCACGGTGGTACCCGCCTCACCCTGAGTCTGGATGCGAATCGGCAGGGCGATCAGGAAGGTCATGAACCAGATCACCAGAAACAGAACGATTCCCGATGCGATGCTCATCAGGTTTGCTCCAGTTCCACGAGGGTGCCTTGGAAATCCTTGGGATGCAGGAAGAGTACCGGTTTGCCATGGGCGCCGATCTTGGGCTCGCCATTGCCCAGAACGCGCGCGCCGCTTTCCTTCAGCTGGTCGCGGGCGGCGATGATATCTTCGACCTCGTAGCAGACGTGGTGAATGCCGCCTGATGGGTTCTTCTCAAGAAAGCCGTTGATCGGGCTGTCGTCACCCAAGGGATAAAGCAGTTCGATCTTGGTGTTGGGCAGGTCGATGAAGATGACGGTAACGCCGTGGTCGGGTTCGTCTTGTGGTTCGCCCACATTGGCGCCCAGCGCGCTACGGTATTGGGCGGCTGCGGCGTCGAGGTCGGGTACGGCGATGGCGACGTGATTAAGACGTCCGATCATGGCGGATCCTTTCGTGTTGCTTGGCCATGTTATGGGGATGATGGCCCATTCTGACAAGCGACAGGGGGCCGCATCCCCTCAATTAACCAGCCGTTAGCCAATCTTTGACTAGCCTTCCAACACGGATCTTGGAAAAAGGAATGCACCGATGGAAGAGATTGACGAGACTTGGGCCCCACGGCGCGCGCCATCGGCGCGGCGACCTCTTTTGGGCATGACCATTCTGGTCGTCGAGGACAGCCGCTATGCCTGCGAGACACTGCGCCTGATGTGCCTGCATAGTGGGGCGCGTATCCGGCGGGCCGATTGCCTTGCCTCGGCGCGGCGGCATTTGCAAGTGTATCGGCCCTCGGCGGTGATCGTGGATCATGGCCTGCCGGATGGGTCGGGCCTTGAGTTGATTGCAGAGTTGCACGACGCGGCACCGCGGGTTGGTATCCTGATGGGCATCAGCGGCGATGGCACCGGCGCCAGCGCGGCCAAGGCGGCGGGGGCCGATGGCTTTCTCGACAAGCCGATCGCCAGCCTTGCCACGTTCCAGCACGCCATCCTGGAGCATATGCCGAGCGACCTGCAACCCAGCGGGCCGCGCGTCCTCAACGACGCGGTGATCGAGCCCGACCCCGTGGCCTATATGGACGACATGGCCCATGCCGCCACGCTGTTGGAGGATTATGGCGATGGACCGATGATGGATTACGTGGCGCAGTTTCTGGGCGGTGTCGCGCGGTCGGCTGACGACAGCCCCTTGGCGCAGGCGGCGGGAGATCTGGCGCAGCGCCGCGAGGCCGGTGGCAGCACCCGCGAGTCGGTGGCCCGGATTGCCGGGCTGTTACAGGCGCGGCTGCATCAACCCACGGCGCAATTCAGCTAGGGCCATGCCCCCCGTTCAGGGGCGGTGCGGCCCCTGTTCGGGATCGCCTGTGGCCCGCACGAGGCTTGTCAGATCGCTCAGGCGTTCGCGTTGCTGGCCATGCGCGTCGAAATTGGCCGGGGACAGCCAGAACTCGAATGCCTCTTTGAGGGCGGGCCATTCGGCGTCAATGGCGGCGAACCACGCGGTATCGCGGTTGCGGCCATTCACGACGGTGGCCTGCCGGAAGATGCCCTCGTAACTGAGACCAAGGCGTTGCGCGGCGCGGCGCGAGGCGGCGTTGAGGGCATCGCACTTCCACTCGAACCGGCGGTAGCCCACCTCGAACGCCCATTCCATCATCAGATAGATCGCCTCACTCGCGGCGCGGGTGCGCTGGAGCTGCGGGGCCATGGCGATGTAGCCCACTTCGATGGAGCCGGAGGCAGGCTGTATGCGCAGGTAGGAGGCAAAGCCGCCATAGTCGCCGGTGGTCAGATCGCGGATGGCGTAAAACAGGATGTCGTCGCGCGCCGTGGCCTCGCGCATCCAGCGGTGAAACTGTGCAGCGGAGGCAAAAGGGCCATCGGGCATATAGGTCCAGACGTCATCGTGCCCGTCGAAGGCCTTGAAGAGACGCGCCGCGTGACTGTCGGCGTCGAGTGCTTCAAGCTGTGCGTAGCGGCCCGCCAGCCCCTCGCCCGTTGGCACGGGCGGCGGTGTCCAATCGGGGACCGGGGGGCCAACGGGGCGCGATTGGTCCATGCGCGGTCAGTCGTCCTGCGGGATGACGCGCAGACCGAGTTCCATCAACTGGTCGCTGCTGGGATCGGAGGGCGCGTTCATCATCAGGTCGGAGGCCTGCTGGTTCATCGGGAACATGATGACCTCGCGGATGTTTTGTTCATCCGCCAGCAGCATGACGATCCGGTCGATGCCCGCGGCACAGCCGCCGTGGGGCGGTGCGCCGTAGTGGAAGGCCTGAAACAGCGCGCCGAAGCGGTTTTTCACCTCATCTTCGCCGTAGCCTGCAATCTCGAAGGCTTTGAGCATCAGGTCGGGTTTGTGGTTCCGGATGGCGCCGGACACCAGTTCATAGCCGTTGCAGGAGAGGTCGTACTGGAAGCCTTTGACGGCCAGCGGATCGGAGTTGAGCGCCTCCATCCCGCCTTGCGGCATGGAGAAGGGGTTGTGTTCAAAGTCGATCTTGCCGGACTCGTCATCTTTCTCGAAGATCGGGAAATCGACGATCCATGCGAAAGCGAAACGGTCTTTGTCGGTAAGGTTCAATTCCTCGCCGATCACATCGCGGGCCTTGCCGGCGACGCGTTCGAAAGCAGAGGGTTTGCCACCGAGGAAGAAAGCGGCGTCGCCCACGTTGAGGCCAAGTTGCTGGCGGATCGCCTCGGTGCGTTCCGGGCCGATGTTTTTGGCCAACGGGCCTGCGGCCTCAGTGCCGTTTTCGCCCTCGCGCCAGAAGATATAGCCCATGCCGGGCAGGCCTTCGCCTTGGGCGAATTTGTTCATCCGGTCGCAGAATTTGCGGCTGCCGCCCTTCGGGGCGGGAATGGCGCGGATTTCGGTGCCGTCTTGCTCCAACAATTTGGCGAAGATGGCAAAGCCCGAGCCGCGGAAATGTTCGGAGACATCCTGCATCTCAATCGGGTTGCGCAGGTCGGGCTTGTCGGTGCCGTATTTCAGCGCGGCCTCTTTATAGGGGATTTGCGGCCAGTCTTGCGGCGCGTCCACCTTGCGGCCACCACCGAATTCCTCGAACACGCCCGCCATCACCGGCGCGATGGTGTCGAACACATCCTGCTGGGTGACAAAGGACATCTCGAGGTCGAGCTGGTAGAAATCGGTGGGCGAACGGTCGGCGCGCGGGTCTTCATCGCGGAAGCAGGGCGCGATTTGAAAATATTTGTCGAAGCCTGAAACCATGATCAGCTGTTTGAACAGCTGCGGGGCTTGCGGCAGGGCGTAGAACTTGCCCGGATGCAGGCGCGAGGGCACGAGGAAGTCGCGCGCGCCTTCGGGGCTTGAGGCCGTGATGATCGGGGTCTGGTATTCGCGGAAGCCCTTATCCCACATGCGGCGGCGCATGGAGGCCACGACGTCCGAGCGCATCGCCATGTTGTTTTGCATCACCTCGCGGCGCAGGTCGAGGTAGCGGTACTTGAGGCGGGTTTCCTCGGGGTATTCCTGATCGCCGAAGACGATGAGGGGGAGTTCCTCGGAACTGCCCAGCACTTCCATGTCGCGAATGAAAACCTCGATTTCGCCGGTGGGGATTTTCGGGTTGATGAGGCCATCGTCGCGGGCCTTCACCTCACCGTCGATGCGGATACACCATTCGGAGCGGACGCCCTCGACCTCGGCAAACACCGGGCTGTCGGGATCACAGAGCACTTGGGTCATGCCGTAGGTATCGCGCAGGTCGATGAAGAGAACCCCGCCGTGGTCGCGGATGCGGTGGACCCAGCCGGACAGACGAACGGTGTCGCCCACGTTGGATTTCGTCAGATCGGCGCAGGTATGGCTGCGGAATGCGTGCATGGTGTCCTCTCAGGGCCCGTTACGGCTATGTCTTGTGGTCCGCGCCGATACACCTTGGCGGGGCGGTAAAGTCAAGGGCGGGGGACCGCGCAAGCCGAGGGCATTGACCAAAAACATTTACAGAAAAGGGGAATTTCGGCAAAAATACCCGATACGAGCAGTCGCCGGGGCATCCGGCGGGACGATCGGCAGGTTTCGCATCACCAAATTAATGCGCCGGGTGGGCGCGGGAAACTGGGGGTGAAACATGTGGACGAGCGCTTTGGACGCGATGCTGCGGCATCTGTTTCGTCAGGGTGAGTTGAAGATTACCTATCCCGATGGACAAACGCGCCGCTATGGCGACGGGAAGGGCGAGAGCGTGGCGTTGCGCCTGCATGACCCGACGCTGCCGCGCAAGATTATCCTGTCGCCGGATATGGCGGTGGGAGAGGCTTATATGGATGGGCGTCTGACCATCGAAGGCGATGATCTTTATGGGTTTATGGGCTTGGCCATTCGCAATATCGCCGCAAATGGGCAACCGTGGTTTCGCCGCCCGTTGGAGATGGGGCGGCATTTGCTGCGGTATCTTGGGCAGTTCAACCCGGTGGGGCGGGCGCGGACGAACGTGGCGCA
Source organism: Roseovarius sp. (assembly GCA_035268705.1). GTDB lineage: Bacteria > Pseudomonadota > Alphaproteobacteria > Rhodobacterales > Rhodobacteraceae > Roseovarius. Next base: position 4,608 of record DATFKJ010000071.1, read on the forward strand.
TCATTATGACCTGTCGGGGGAGCTTTATGACCTCTTTCTTGATCTGGATCGGCAGTATTCCTGCGCCTATTTCCGTGATCCGGACATGACATTGGAGGAAGCGCAGGAGGCCAAGAAGCATCATATCGCTGGGAAGTTGTTGATCGAGCCGGGAATGCGGGTTCTGGATATCGGCTGTGGCTGGGGCGGTATGGGCCTGACCTTGGCGCGGGATTATGGCGCCGAGGTCGTCGGCGTGACCTTGTCGCGCGAACAGCACGCCATGGCGCAGGCGCGGACCGAGGCGGCGGGCCTGTCGGACAAGGTGGATTTCCGCCTGATGGATTACCGGCATGTGGAGGGCAAGTTTGACAGGGTGGTCTCGGTCGGCATGTTCGAGCATGTGGGCGTGCCGCATTACGGTGAGTACTTCCGCAACGTGCGCGAGCGGCTGACCGAGGATGGCGTGGCCCTGATCCATACCATCGGGCGGTGCGAGCGGCCGGGCGTGACCAGCCCGTGGATCGCCAAGTATATCTTTCCCGGTGGCTATGTGCCTGCCTTGTCAGAGGCGACGCATGCCATAGAGGGGCAGGATTTGTTCACCAACGATGTTGAGATCTGGCGGCTGCATTATGCCGAGACCCTCAAACACTGGCATGATCGCTTCATGGAAAACATCGACAAGGCCCGCGCGCTTTATGACGAGCGGTTTTGCCGGATGTGGCGGTATTACTTGATTGCAAGCGAGTTGACCTTTCGGTTCAACCGCCAAGTGGTGTTCCAGTTCCAGCTATCTCCCAAGCAGGACGCGGTGCCATTGACGCGCGATTACCTGTACCCCGCCCCCGCAGAGGATTTGCGCCACGCCGCGGAATGATCAGGCGATGGCAGGGGTAAGGGCGCGGGCGAAGCGGGCTTTCCAAAGCGCTTCTTCGTAT
>DATFKJ010000072.1:0-6520 GCA_035268705.1 Roseovarius sp.
TGGGCACCGTGACATTGGCCAGAAGAATGGGCAGCGCGATCTTGAGAACCCGTTTGTGGGTGATCACACCCGGGTCCGGGTCAAACATCCCGGCGCGGCATCAGGAAGTGGCCCGAGGCCTGCGCGAAAGGGCGGGCGCGATTGTCTTGCCATGCCTCGACATGAACACTGGCATACCGGCGACCGGAACGCGCCACCTGGGCGCGTGCATAGGCATCACGCGGCAGACCAGAGCGCAGATAGTCAATGGTGAAGTCGATGGTTTTGGGCAATCGTGGCAGCTTGCCTTGGGCAAGATGTTCAGGGTCAAGCCGACCGCTCTCCACCTCGTCCCAGAGCATGGCCCAACTTAGCCCGATGATCGCCGTGACCTCAAGAAAGGCCGCGGTCGCCCCGCCGTGAAGGGCAGGCAAAAGCGGGTTGCCGATCAGTTTGTCCTGAAACGGCATCACCGCCGTGAGTTCGTCGCCACGCCGGTCGAATTCGATCCCAAGAAACTGGCTGTACGGGATGCCGTGGACAAGCGCATTGAGCGCCGCATCACGACGCTGTTTGACCACTTGCACGGGCTCGGGACGGGCGCGCGCCATTACTTGGCCTCCACGGTAAAGGTGCCGGTGGCCGTAGCGACAGGGCGGCTTTCGTCATCATCCATGGCCCGCGCGCGCACAAAGGCCACTGAACGGGTAATGTGATAGCATTCAGCCCGCGCTTTGATCCTTTGGCCGGGTGTGGCCGGGCGCATGTAGTCGATACGCAGATCAATCGTGGCCGTGGCACCCGGATTCTTGGGGTGGCTCATGGCCGCCGCCCCGCAGCAGGTATCCATGAGCGCTGAAACCGCGCCGCCATGGATGACACCTGTTTCCGGATCACCGATGAAACGCGCATCGTAATCCATCGAGATTTCGGCTTTGCCGTCACCAATTTCGGTCAGTTCCATTCCAAGCGCCTTTGAGTGGGGAATGGCGCCAATGAATTGCTCGGCGATCTTTGTCTTGTCGGAGCTCATGCCTGTATCCGCTTGGTCGTTTCCCGCCCTTTATGGGCCGTAAGGCGGGCAGGCTGCAAGGCCAGCGGTTGCCCTTGCCGCTTTGGCGTCCTACGCTTTGAGCAAGGGAGGCTTGAGCGATGTCTGAGAACCGCCTGTCATTCAAGGAGATGTGCGCGAAATTCGACGTAACGCCGCGCACCTTACGATATTACGAGTATATCGAATTGCTTCACCCTGACCGTGAGGGTCGTTCACGCTATTACGGCCCGCGCGAAGTGGCGCGGATGACCCTTATCTTGCGCGGACGTCGGTTCGGATTCTCATTGGAAGAGATACGCCAATGGCTTTTGATCTATGAACATGAAGGCACCGAGGCCCAAATGCGCAGCTGGATCGAACTGGCCGACCGTCAGCTGGCGGAACTGGCGGAACAACGGGCGCAATTGGACGAAGCGATTGATGAGCTTCAATCCCTGCGCGACGAAACGTCGAACAGTCTTGGCTAACCCATCCTTGGCCGTCGGCAAGGCCGGCAACATAGTGTATCGGCATGATGCCACGGCAATGAAATTTCGCCTGCCGGCGGCTTACCTTTATTGATCTTACGTAAACTTTGAAGTGACGTGACGTATCTCTTACGTCAAGCGCGCAGCGTGTTGTATCGAATCCGAAAGACCTACAAATCGGCCTTGCTGACCAAGCAAGAGGTATAGCGATGAAACATGAGAACATGATGACCATCCGCGAGATGTGTGATGCATTCGACGTCACACCGCGTACATTGCGGTTTTACGAATCCAAGGAACTTCTGTTCCCGATCCGCGAAGGCCAGAAACGGTTGTTCACCAAACGCGACCGCGCGCGCCTCAAACTGATCCTGCGTGGCAAACGCTTCGGCTTCAGCTTGGAAGAAATCCGTCAGCTTCTGGACCTTTACGACAAAGGCGACCAGCAACTGACCCAGCTGACCCAGTCATATGAGATCGCGCAAGAGCGTCTGGTTGATCTGGAGCGTCAACGCGACGAACTGGAAACCGCGATTGCCGACCTGCGCGACCAAATGCGTTGGGGCGAGAAAATGATCGCCTCGATCCGCCAATCCAAGAAAGCCGCCGAGTAATCCGGCACCACGTCAAGGGAGAGAGACATGCCAACCTATACCCCGCCCACCAAGGACATGCAGTTCGTGTTGCACGATGTGCTGAATGTCTCGGAGTCAGACATTCCGGGCTATGACGAATTGGACCGCGATTTCACAAATGCGGTTCTTGACGAGGCGGGCAAATTGGCCTCCGAGGTTCTGGCCCCTCTCAACACCGTGGGCGACAAGCAGGGCTGCACCCTTGAAAACGGTGTCGTGCGTACGCCCGACGGGTTCAAGGATGCCTTCGATCAAGTCCGCGACGGCGGCTGGACCGCCCTTGACTGTGACCCCGACTATGGCGGCCAAGGCCTGCCCTATCTGATGTCCACCGCTGTGGGCGAAATGCTTTCGGCCGCCAACATGGCCTTCAATATGTATCAGGGCCTGACCCATGGGGCCTATAACGCCATCCACGCCCATGGCTCGGACGCGCAAAAGCAGATGTACCTGCCCAAGATGGTCACCTGCGAATGGGGCGGCACCATGAACCTCACCGAGCCGCACTGCGGCACCGATCTGGGCCTCATTCGCACCAAGGCCGAGCCGTCGGGTGACGACACCTACAAGATCACCGGGCAGAAGATCTGGATTTCCGCGGGTGAGCACGACATGTGCGACAACATCATTCACCTTGTTTTGGCCAAACTCCCCGATGCTCCCGAAGGCGTGAAAGGCATCTCGCTTTTCATCGTTCCCAAGTTCATGGTGAACGACGACGGAAGCCTTGGCGACCGCAACGCGCTGTCCTGCGGCGGCTTGGAAGAGAAGATGGGCATCCACGGCAATGCCACTTGCGTGATGAACTACGACGGGGCCACCGGGTTCCTTGTGGGCGAACCGCACAAAGGGATGCGGGCCATGTTCACCATGATGAACGAAGCACGGCTTGGCGTGGGCCTGCAAGGCTATGCCCAAGGCGAGGTCGCCTATCAAAACGCGCTTGGCTTTGCGCTTGATCGTTTGCAGGGCCGGGATGTGACGGGCGTTCAGGCGCCGGACAAACCTGCCGATCCGATCATCGTTCACCCCGATGTGCGCCGCAACCTGATGGATCAAAAGGCTTTCCTCGAAGGCGCGCGGGCCTTTACCTTCTGGGGGGCCTCGATGATCGACGCCAGCCACCGGAAAGGCGACGAAGACGCCGAGCAGATAATCTCACTCCTGACGCCGGTCATCAAAGGGTTCCTGACCGACAAAGGGTTCGAGACCACGGTTCTGGCCCAGCAAACCCTTGGAGGCTCGGGCTTTACCCAAGAATGGGGGCTGGAACAGTTCGTGCGCGATGCCCGGATCACCATGATCTACGAAGGCACCAACGGCATCCAGTCGCTTGATCTGGTGGGTCGTAAGCTGGCGCAAAACGGCGGCAAGGCGATCATGGCCTTCTTCGACATGATGAAAGCCTATATCAAGGACAACGCAGGTCAGGATGAAGACTTCGACGCGCAGTTCCTTGAGCCGCTCAAAGCCGCCAGCAAAGATTTGCAAGCTGCGGGCATGTACTTCATGCAAAACGGCATGAAAAATCCCAATAACGCACTGTCCGGCTCCTATGACTTCATGCACCTCTTCGGGCATGTCTGCCTCGGGCTGATGTGGGCCAAGATGGCAAAGGCCGCAAAAGCGTCTCTTGACGGCGGGGCCGGTGATGCCGCCTTCTATGAGGCCAAGATTGCCACGGGCCGCCACTACATGGCGCGCCACCTGCCGATGACCGCGACGCACCTGACGCGGATCGAAAGCGGGGCGGATACCGTCATGGCGCTTGAGCCCGAGCAATTCGCAAGCGCGGCGGGCTGAACACCAACAGGAAGGACAGACATGCCAAAACGCTTTCGCCTCACACGCCGTTTCAACGCCGCGATGACCGAGGATGGATACCGCCGCCTGCGCCGCTTCGCGCAAGAGGCCGGTTTGGACGAAGGCGAGGCCCTGTCCTTCCTGTTTGAGAACTTCGACAGCGTGATCAATGAGGATACCTTCAGCCACCGCCTTCGTATCTTCAATTCCGAGCTGGAGGCGCGCAAACGCTGACACGGGAGGAGGACCCAATGTCTGCATGGATGACCGACGAGCACCAGATGCTTGCCGATATGACAGCCGATTTCATCGGCACCGAATGGGCGCCGCATTTCGAACGCTGGCGCAAAGCCGGTGAAATGGATCGCGACATCTGGCAGCAAGCCGGGGAACTCGGCCTGCTTTGCCCCTCGATCCCCGAGGAATATGGCGGGGCGGCCGGTGATTTCGGCCATGAGGCAGTGATCTGCATCGAGCAAAGCCGCGCCAATCTGGCAAGTTGGGGTAACCCGATCCATTCCGGAATCGTCGCGCATTACATCCTCGCCTATGGCAGCGAGGAACAGAAAAAACGCTGGCTGCCCAAAATGGTCTCGGGCGAGATGGTGGGTGCCTTGGCGATGACCGAACCCGCCGCAGGCTCGGATGTGCAGGGCATCAAAACCAAGGCCATTCGCGATGGCAACGCTTACCGCCTGTCCGGTCAAAAGACCTTCATCACTAACGGCCAGCACGCCGATTTGATCATCGTCGCCGCCAAGACCGACCCAAAGGCAGGGGCAAAGGGCACCTCGCTTGTGGTGGTCGAAACCGAGAATGCGACCGGGTTTGCACGCGGTCGCAACCTTGAGAAAATTGGCTGCCACGCCGCCGATACGTCCGAGCTTTTCTTCGACAACGTCGAAGTGCCGCCCGAGAACATCCTTGGCGGGGAAGAGGGCAAAGGCTTCTACCAGATGATGCAGCAATTGCCACAAGAACGCCTGATCATCGCCTGCGGTGCCCAAGGGGCTATGGAAGGCGGCGTCGCCCGCACCATTGCCTATGCAAAGGAGCGGCAGGCCTTCGGCGGCCCGTTGACCCAATTCCAGAACACCCGCTTCAAACTGGCCGAATGCCAGACGAAAACCACCGTGGCCCGTGCCTTTCTTGACGAGTGCATCGCCGAACACATGCGCGGCGAATTGAGCGTGGAAAAGGCCGCGATGGCCAAATACTGGATCACCGACACCCAAGGCGAGGTGCTGGACGACTGCCTGCAACTGCACGGCGGCTATGGCTACATGGCCGAATATGACATCGCCGAGATGTGGACGGACGCACGCGTGCAACGCATCTACGGCGGCACCAACGAGATCATGAAAGACCTGATCGCGAGGGCACTATGACTTGGCCCGCCGCGCATAGCACCAAGGCCGAACCGGGGGTTTCACACCCCGGGACCCCCGTGGAGTGTTTTCACCAAGAAGAAGCGGCATGTCCACTCCACCATCCGGCCCGACCATCATATGGAACGCAGGCCGAATGGCAGAGCTTCTCCTTGGGCGGTCATCGGCTCTCCAGCCTGTACCGCGTGTCCAAGGAAACCGTACCAAGGTTAATCTCAGGTAAACCCATCCCTACTTCTTCTTGGCAAAAATACTCACATCCGACACTCGCCAAAAGCGCGGCATTGGGAGGAATTGCATGACCATCAAACTCTATTGCATGGGCGAATCCGGGAATGCCTACAAGGCGGCGCTGGCGCTTGAACTCGGCGGCCTCGACTGGGAGCCGATCTTCGTCGATTTCTTCGGCGGGGAAACCCGCTCAGAAGAGTTCCGCAAGATCAACGTCATGGGCGAGGTGCCGGTGATGGTTGATGGGGACGAGACCTTCACACAATCGGGTGTAATGCAGTTTTATGTCACCGAGCAGACCGGGAAATTCGGCGGAGAAACGCCAGCCGAACTGCGCGAGGTCACGCGGTGGCTGTTCTGGGACAATCACAAGCTCAGCTCACAAGCAGGCATGACACGCTTCTTGATGAACTTCTTGCCGGAAGAGAAACGCCCCGCCGAAGTGATCGGCTTCATGCAGGGCCGTCTCAAGGCCGCCTACAAGACACTGGATACCCACCTTGAGGGGCGCGAGTGGATCGTTGGTGATGCCATCACCAATGCCGATATCGCCTGCTGCGGGTACCTGTTTTACCCCGAGCCTTTTGGTTTCGACCGTCAGGATTGGCCGAATATCGACCGGTGGCTTTCGAACATCGAAGCTACACCGGGATGGAAACACCCCTATGACCTGATGCCCGGCTCCCCCGCGGACCGGGCCTGACCCAAGGAGATCATGATGACCGACGCTTATATCTACGACGCAGTGCGCACGCCACGCGGCAAGGGTCGCAAGGACGGCGCCCTGCACGAAGTCACCGCCGTTCGGCTGTCGACCCAAGCGCTGAACGCCCTGAAAGACCGCAACGGGCTTGAGGGCCACGCCGTCGAAGACGTGATCTGGGGTAACGTCACACAGGTGATGGAGCAAGGTGGCTGCCTTGCCCGCACGGCCGTTCTGGCCTCGGATCTTGACGAGTCGAT